>JAHFUA010000116.1 GCA_023265315.1 Acidobacteriota bacterium
AGACCTGGCCAGCGCCATCCAGTCGGCGGGCATTGAGAAGGTGAAGATCCGTTCCGTGCTCACCTGCGAGTCCAAGCGCGGCGTGTGCGTCATGTGCTACGGGCGCAACCTGGCTTCGGGACGCCTGGTGGAGCTGGGCGAAGCGGTGGGCGTGATTGCCGCGCAGTCCATCGGCGAGCCCGGCACCCAGCTCACCATGCGCACCTTCCACATCGGCGGCACGGCCTCGCGGGTCTCCGAGCAGTCGCGCCTCGAGGCCAAGTCCACCGGCGCCGTCCGCTTCCTCAACCTGCAGACCGTGCGCTCCAAGGAAGGCGATCTGGTGGCCATGAACCGCACCGGCTCCCTCGCCCTGGTGGACGAGAAAGGCCGCGAGAAGGAGCGCTACTCGGTGGTGTACGGCGCCAAACTCAAGGTCGACGAAGGCCAACAGGTACCGTTGGGCCAGGTGCTGGTGGAGTGGGATCCTTACACCTTCGCCATCCTCACTGAGATCGGCGGCACCGTGGGCTTCAAGGACCTGGCGGAAGGCGTCACCCTGCACGAAGAAGTGGACGAGGTCACGGGCCTGTCGCGGCACGTGGTCACCGACACCCAGGACGAGAAGCGGCAGCCCGCCATCGTGGTCAAGAGCAAGACCAGCAAGCGTTACCTGATGCCCTCGCGCGCCCACCTCATGGTGCAGGACGGCGACACGGTGTCGCCCGGCGACGTGCTGGCCAAGATCCCGCGCGAGACCACCAAGACCAAGGACATCACCGGCGGTCTGCCCCGCGTGGTGGAGCTGTTCGAGGCCCGCAAACCGCGCGAGACGGCGGTCATCAGCGAAATCGATGGCACCGTCAAGTTCGGCGAGATCAGCAAAGGCCAGCGCAAGATCCTGGTCACCGCCGACAACAGCACCGAGAAGGAATACGCGGTGCCGCGCGGCGTCCACATCAACGTGCAGGAGGGCGAGCGCGTCCGCGCCGGCGAACCGCTCATGGACGGCCCGCTCAACCCCCACGACATCCTGGCCGTGCTTGGCGAGAAGGAGCTTCAAGCCTACCTGGTCAACGAAATCCAGGAGGTCTATCGCTTGCAAGGCGTGACCATCAGCGACAAGCACATCGAGGTCATCGTGCGCCAGATGATGCGCTGGCGCAGGGTCGAGGACGTCGGTGACACCGTGTTTCTCCTCGAAGAGCAGGTGGACAAGTTCAGGTTCGAGGAGGAGAACCAGCGGGTAATCAAGGAAGGCGGCAAGCCGGCCACCGGACGCCCGCTGCTGCTAGGTATCACCAAGGCGTCGCTCTCCACCGAGTCGTTCATCTCGGCGGCCTCCTTCCAGGAGACCACGCGCGTGCTCACCGAGGCCTCCATCCAGGGCAAGGTGGACCACCTGCGCGGCCTGAAGGAGAACGTCATCGTGGGACGGCTGATCCCGGCCGGCACCGGCATGGAGCACTACCGCAACGTGCGCCTCTCGCCCGAGCTGGAAGAAGCCGCGCAGAAGGTCCAGGAAGAAGTCTCGGCCGCCTACGAGGAAGCCGAGCGCGCCCTGGAGCTGCTGCGCCACGAAGGCGAGACGGAAGAGCTGGCAGCGGAATAGTTGCCAGTGGTCAGTGCCAGGGATCGCGGGCCCGAAAGGGCCCGCATTTTCTTTTCGGAAATGCCCAACAGGTGCAAGCGGCCGACGACGCTTTTACCGCACCACCCGCATGTTCCGCCAGTCGTAACCGAACTTCCTGCCGCAGTCCAGGCAGACGACGTAATGGGTGGGGCCGCTCGCGCCGACCGGCATCCAGTCGGCGGCCTTGTAGCAATTATCCAATTCGGCCGTGAACGGCTGGGAGAGCTTGCGGTGGGCACAGGCCACGGAGAGGAGCTGAAGGATCTTTTCCAACATCACAGTTGCCGGACGAGTGGGCGCTCGCAAGGGTTGAGGGATCCTCGCTCCCGCAATCGTCGGCGCGAGAGCGAGGGATCCTAGTGGTTCGCCGACCCCGCCCTGGTCTCACAAAAGGGTGGGGCAAAGAGTGCTAAATGCGGGCCAAGACAGCCGGTTTCTCTTCCGTTGCCGGGACTTCCTTGGCGTCGCCGTTGGTCTTCTGCCCGGGCTTGCGGATATCGATGCCGCCCTTGAAGAACGCGCCATCCTCGATAGAGATGCGCTGGGCGACGACATCGCCGGTCAACGAGCCTTCGCTGCGGATATCCACGCGGTCGCTGGCCACCAGGTTGCCGCGCACTTTGCCCAGCACCACGATCTCGCGGGCGTTGATGTTGGCGGCCACCACCCCGTTGCGGCCGACGGTCACGCGATTGCCGGCGAGGTTGATGGAGCCTTCCACCCGGCCGTCGATGTAGAGCGACTCCGAACCCGTCACTTCGCCCTTAATGACCAGCGACTTGCCGATGGTCGCCTGCTCGGCGGAGTTGAGGACGGCATTGCGGGGAGCGGCGGCCGGCATGGGCTCAGCCGGGGTCATGCTGGGCATGGTCGGGCTCATGGGCTTCTCCGGTTGCGAGGGAGTTACAGGTTGATTAGTGGGCTTCCACATGGTTCTCTCAAAATCCTTTCCTTGAATTCACCGTTCGGTCACGACGCGCGGGCCCGGGTCCCCCCGGCAGACCCGAGTTCGGTTTGCTGGGGTGGTCAGGCCGTTCTCTTGCTGTTTACCCTTGTGCTTGCTTCCGAGCAAGCAAAATCTTTTTCCATGTACCGGATGAGGAACAAGTCGGTCGCGCTTCGGTCGCCACACCATCCATTCCTGACGCGTCGGACCGGGAAAGGAGAGTTGCTGGAACGACAAAACTTGCCTGCCGAGCGCGCCCACCGCCTCCGGACTTGCACATCTGCCGACAGCGGGCCAGTCTCATTATTCCTGTCCGGCCTGGATCTCTTATATCAGGCAAAGGCCCTAGCAGGAAATCCATTCCCGCTTAGGGTAAAGTTACGTTAGGCCTAGAACGGAGGCGCAATCCGTCGGGGCCACTCCCGGCCTGCCGGCACCATGCTTTCCGACCACGCTATTCTGGACAAAATCGATCGCCAGCCCAAGCAGACGGCCGGCTTTAAGCAGCTGGTGCGCGAGCTGGGCGTCCACGGCGAGCAGCGCCACGAACTGAACCAGCGCCTGGAGCGGCTGGTCGAGCGCGGCGAGCTAGTGGAAATCCCTGGCGAGCGTTACGCCATCCCCCGGGCTGCCGGTCGCAACCTGGTGCTGGGACGCCTGAGCATGCACCGCGACGGCTACGGGTTCGTGATCCCCGAGTCCGCAGACGTGAAGCAGCGGCTCAGCGGGGACATCTTCGTGCCGGCGCTCGCTATCGGCACAGCCATGCACGGCGACCGCGTGCTGGTGGAAATGGGGGCGGGGCGCGACGGTCGCGCCGAAGGACGCATCGCGCGCGTTGCCGGCCGCGCCCAGCCCACGGTGGTCGGCACGTTCCATTATGGGACGCGCTTCAACTACGTCACCCCCATCGACGAGAAGATCACGCAGGAGATTGTGATCCCGCGGGGCATGGAAGGTAACGCCGCCGGCGCTGCAAGTCGGCACCGGGTACTGGGCCAGGAAGCTCGACGTCGCAGCGAATTCGCCGATCTGGAAAACGTGGTGGTGGACGTGGAGATCACGGACTGGCCCTCGCCCACGCAGAACCCGCGCGGGCGGGTGACCGAGATCCTCGGCTACGAGGACGACTTCGGCGTGGATGTGGAGATCATCATCCGCAAGTTCCACCTGCCGCACCGGTTCCCGGTCGAGGTGCTGGAAGAAGCCCAGTCGATCGAGGACATCATTTCCAACGGCGAGCTGTGCCGGCGCCGCGACTACCGCGGCCTGCCCATCGTGACCATCGACGGCGAAACCGCCCGCGACTTTGATGACGCCGTCTTCGTCCGCCGCCTCCCCAACCGCAACTACCAGCTCCAAGTCCACATCGCGGACGTCGCGCACTACGTCACCGACGGCTTGGCGCTCGACGGCGAAGCCCGGCTGCGCGGCACCTCCGTGTATTTTCCCGACCGCGCCGTGCCCATGCTTCCGGTCGAGCTCTCCACCGACCTCTGCTCGCTGCGCCCCGATGCGGACCGGCTGGTGATGTCGTGCGTGATGGAGATCGACCACCAGGGCGAGATCGTCGGCTACGAGCTGCACCCGGGCACGATCCGCTCGTGCGAACGCATGACTTACACCGACGTCAACCTGGTCCTCGAGGGCGACCAGCCGCTGCGGCAGCGGTATGCGCGCCTGGTAGAGACCTTCGAGCTGATGCGCGAACTGGCCCTCATCCTCAACCGCAAGCGCGTGCGCCGTGGCTCCATCGATTTCGACCTGCCGGAGCCGGTGATCGAGTTCGACCAGGAAGGCATGATGCGCGGCGTCACCCGCTCGGAGCGCAACATCGCCCACCGCATCATCGAGGAGTTCATGCTGTCGGCCAATGAGTGTGTGGCCTCTTACCTCGAGCACAAAGGCGTGCCCTCCCTCTACCGCATCCATGAGAAACCCGATCCCAAAAAGGTGTTCGAGTTCGAGAGCATCGCCGCCAGCTTCGGGTACTCGCTGGGGGTGGGCGCGCTGCCGGTGCGGCGCATGGAGATGCGCTCCGAGCGCCGCGCGCGGCATGGCACCGGCCGCCCGGCGCACATGATCGAGCTGCCGGAGGAGGTGCACATCACTCCCCGCATGTACCAGAAGCTGACGGAGAAGATCGCCGGCAAGCCCGAAGAGCGCATCCTCTCCTACCTGATGCTGCGCTCGCTGAAGCAGGCCCGCTACTCGGAAGAGAATGTCGGACACTTCGCGCTGGCGGCGCCCACCTACACGCACTTTACCTCGCCCATCCGGCGCTATCCCGATCTGATCGTTCACCGCATTTTGAAAGAAGTGCTTGCCGCTGAGGCCGAAGAACAAGGACCGGCCCGCGCCGGCCGCGGCGTGCCTGCGCACAGCGAGACGCCCTCGCCCTGGTCGAAAAGGGTCGCGGGAGGGCACGACTTTAGTCGTGCCGTAAGGCACGTCAAAACCAAAGGGGCTTCAGCCCCTGAGGTCCAAGCGGTGCTTTCCGAAGAAGCGCTGCACGCCATCGCCGAGGAGTCCAGCCAGGCCGAGCGCCGCGCCGACGATGCCGAGCGCGAGCTCATCGAGTGGAAGAAGATCAAGTTCATGCGCGAGCGCGTCGGCGACGAGTTTGATGCCCTGATCGTGAGCGCCACCAAGTTTGGGTTCTTCGTCGAGCTGATGGAGCTGTTTATCGAAGGACTGGTGCCGATCGCGACGCTTACCGGCGACCGCTACACCTATCGTGAGAACACCAAACAGATCATCGGCGAGCGTACCAAGAAGAAGTATTCGCTCGGCGACCGCGTCAAGGTCGTGCTCGACCGCATCGATCGCATGCAGAGGAAACTGCAGTTTGCGGTGCTGGAAGAAGAGCCGTCGCGGGCCGAGCGACGGCACCGGCATCGCTAGGGAGTCGAGAGGAGCGATTGAGGCAAGGAGGGAAATGGAGCGCGTCACCGGAATCGGCGGCATCTTCTTCAAGTCGGATAACCCGTCCAAGCTCTACGAGTGGTACGAAAAGCACCTGGGCATCAAGGTTGACCCGCAGTACGGCAAGATGTTCGAGTGGCGGCAGAAGGACGGCAAACCGGGTGGCACCGCGTGGAGCATCTTCTCGCGCGACACCAAGTACTTCGACCCCAGCCGCGCCGGCTTCATGGTGAACTATCGCGTCGATGACCTCGACGCGCTGCTCGAAGCACTGCGCGCGGAAGGGGTCTGGATCGACCCTAAGCGCGAGGACTACGACTACGGCCGCTTCGCGTGGATTATGGACCCGGACGGCAATCGCATCGAACTCTGGGAGCCGCCGAAGGCCAGTATCGAGTAGCGAGTACCGGGTACCGACTTATCAGTTAGAATCCCAGCATGTTGCGCTTCTCCACCGCGGGTGAATCGCACGGCGAAGCCCTGGTGGCCGTGCTCTCCGGTGTGCCGGCCGGGCTCGCGATTGACTCCACCTTCGTCGACCGCGAGCTCTGGCGCCGGCAGCAGGGATACGGCCGCGGCGGCCGCATGAAGATCGAGCACGACAGCGCACACATCCTCTCCGGGGTGCGGCACGGCGCGACCATCGGCTCGCCCATCGCGCTGACCATCCAGAACCGCGACTGGAAGAACTGGCAGGAGGCGCTGCCCGTGGGCGCGGGTGATCCGGCAAAGCACAAGGCGGTGAACGCGCCGCGTCCCGGCCACGCCGATCTGGCCGGGGCGCTGAAATACAACTTCCGGGAGGCCCGCTACGTGCTGGAACGGGCTTCGGCGCGCGAATCGGCGGCGCGGGTGGCCGCCGGCGCCATCGCCAAACTGCTGCTGCGGGAATTCGGCATCGAGGTGCTCAGCCACGTCCTTGCGGTGGGGGGCGCAGCCGTGCGCGATGCCGAAATCCCCTGGGAGAAGATCCAAGCTCTTTATGCGCGCCGGGAGGTGCTGCTGAACTGCGCCGATCCTGAAGCCGAAGAGCGCATGAAGGCGGAGGTGGACAACGCGCTCAAGACTGGCGATTCCGTCGGGGGCGTCTTCGAGGTGGTGGCGCACGGCGTTCCTCCCGGCCTGGGCACCTACGCCAACTGGGACGAGCGCCTGGACGCGCTGCTGGCCGCCGCCGTTATGTCGCTGCAAGCAGTGAAGGCGGTGGAGATCGGCTCCGGCATCGGCGCTGCGGCCTCGCCGGGGTCAGCCGTGCACGATGCGATAGGATATGAACGCCACCACCCCACCTCGCCAACACCGGGCGAGGCGGGGACCCCGGCCCGCGCCGAGGGCGACGGCCGCGCCGGCTATACCGGGTTTACACGCGCGAGCAACCACGCCGGCGGGATCGAAGGCGGCATCTCCAACGGCGAGGACATTCTCGTGCGCGGCTACCTGAAGCCGATCTCCACGCTGCGGCGGCCGCTGGAGTCGGTGGATTTCAAGACGCGCGAGGCGGTGAAGGCAGCCTACGAGCGCTCGGACGTGTGCGTTGTCCCGGCGGCCGGCGTGGGAGGCGAAGCCATGGTGGCGCTCACCCTGGCGCGCTGCGCGCTGGAGAAATTCGGCGGCGACTCCATGGGCGAAGTGCTGCGCAACTTTGAAGGCTATAAGAAACAGCTTACGGATTACTGATGATCCAGCCTGATAACTGACAACTGACAACTGCACTTAATGATCTATCCCGTCGTCAAATATGGCAACCCGGTTCTGGAGAAACCGGCGGAAACCGTGACCGTCTTCGACCACGCGCTGCGCAAGCTGGTCGAGGACATGTTCGAGTCCATGTACGCGGCACACGGCGTGGGTCTGGCGGCGCCGCAAATCGGCATCGCCAAGCGCCTCGCCGTGATCGATATCAGTTTTAAAGAGGACCCCAAGGCGAAGCTGGTGCTGGTGAATCCGGAGATCGTCCGCACCGAGGGCAAACAGCGCGGCAGCGAAGGCTGCCTGAGCCTGCCCGAGTTCCGGGAGGAGGTCACGCGGCCCCTACGCGTCACCGTGCACGCCCAGGACGCCACCGGCAAGCGCTTCGAAACCTCCGGCGAAGAGCTGCTGGCCCGTGCCCTCGTGCATGAGACCGATCACTTGAACGGCAAGCTCTACATCAGCCACATCAGCGCCCTCAAGCGCGATCTCATGAAACGCAAAATCCGCAAGCTGATGAAGGCGGGAGAGTGGTAGGGATTGGGTAATCGGGAAATTGGGTAATGGGGTAATTGAGGACGGGCAGTTCGGTTTTCAATTACTCATTTACCAAATTACCCAATTACCCAATCTTCCGATGGATGTTGTTTTCTGCGGCACCCCCGAGTTCGCCGTCCCCGCGCTGAAGAGGCTGGTGGCGGCCGGCCACAACGTCCGTCTGGTGGTCACGCAGCCTGACCGGCCCAGCGGACGCGGCCAGGAACTGGCCGCCCCGCCCGTCAAGCGACTGGCGCAATCGCTGGGGCTGCCGGTGGTCCAGCCCGACAAGATCAAGAACAACCAGGAATTGCGCGCGCAACTGGAAGCGCTGGCGCCCGAGGCCATCCTCGTTGTCGGCTACGGGCGCATCATTCCCAAGTGGATGATCGACCTGCCCCGGCACGGCAACATCAACCTGCACGCCTCGCTCTTGCCCAAGTACCGCGGCGCAGCGCCTATCCAGTGGGCCATTGCGCGCGGTGAAACCGTCACCGGCGCGACCACCATGCGCATCGACGAAGGGCTCGATACCGGCGACATCCTGCTGCAGCGCGAAATGCCCATCGATCCCGAGGACACGGCGGTTACGCTCGCGCCGCGCCTGGCTGGGATGGGCGCTGAACTGATGCTCGAAACCCTGCGTGGCCTCGAGGCCGGAAGCATCCAGCCGCGCAAGCAGGACCCCACCGAGGCCACGCTCGCGCCTATCCTCGAAAAAGAAGAGGGGCGGATCGACTTCAACCGCGAAGCGCCCGAAATCCTGAACCGCCTGCGCGGGTTCCAGCCCTGGCCGGGCGCCTTCACCAGCTTCCGTGACAAGAACCTGACGCTACACCGGGCGCGTTTGGCCGCCTACGGCATGGGACCGCTCGTCCCCGGCGAAATGAAGGTCGCGGGCGAAGACCTGTTCCTGGGATGCGGAGAAGGAACCGCGTTGCAGGTCGTCGAACTGCAACCCGAGGGCAAGCGGCGGATGAGCGCTCGCGACTTCATCCACGGCTACCGGCCGAAAGCGGGAGAGAGGCTGGGAGATTCGTAGTCTGAATGCGCTCTTAGCTATTGGCTTTTGGCTAAAAGCTAAGAGCCAAGAGCTAAAAGCTTCTTCATAAGTCCCAGATGCTTTCTCCTTCTCGTTCCGCCGCCTTCGACATCCTGATGCGCGTCGAGCAAGGCGCGTTCGCGGATGAACTCCTGCATTCCGAGCGGCTGAACGACCTCTCCCCGGCTGACCGGGCGCTCTGCACGCAGATCGTGATGGGCGTGCTGCGCTGGCGCTCGCAGCTCGACGAACTGATTGCCTCCTGGTCGAAGGCGCCTCCGCACAGACTCGACCTGGAAGTAGCCACGGCGCTGCGCATCGGCGCGTACCAACTGACGCACCTGGAGCGTATCCCGGCGCATGCCGCCGTTGATCAGACGGTGGAACTGGTCAAACGGGCGCGCCGGCGATTTGCTGCTCCCATGGTGAATGCGGTCATGCGCAAGATCGCCGCGTCGAAGCCCGCTCCGCCGCCGCCGATGGAGGAGGAAGAATCTCTCGATCGGATCGCAGCCGCCACGGCGCATCCGCTCTGGCTACTGGAGCGCTGGCTGGCCGAGTACGGCCTCGCGGCAGTCCGGCAGATCACGCGCTACGACCAGGAGATCCCTGTGCCTGCGCTGCGACTGGCCGATGCTGCCGCCGAATCGGATTTGCAGAAGGAAGGCATTGAGCTTGCGCCGGGCGCGCTCGTGGCCAGGGCGCGCCGCGTAATTTCGGGCGATGTGACCAAGACCGGCGTCTTCGCCGAAGGTCGCGCCTATGTGCAGGATGAAGCCTCGCAACTCGTCGCCCTGCTGGTCGGCCGCGGCGCGCGCATCCTCGACTGTTGCGCCGCACCCGGCGGCAAGACTTCCGTGATAGCCGAGCGGAACCCATCCTCGCTGGTGGTCGCGGCGGAGCTTCACCCTGCGCGCGCCCGATTGACGCGCCGTCTGGTGCGCGCGCGCAAGGTATGCGTTATCGCGGCCAACGCAGAAGCCTTGCCGCTGATGCCGAACTTCGACCGCGCGCTCGCCGACGTTCCCTGCTCGGGCACCGGCACCCTCGCCCGCAATCCCGAGATCAAATGGCGGCTGCGCCCTGAAGATCTCTCCGACCTGCACCGCCGCCAGGCGTCGATCCTAGGGTCGGCGCTATCCTATCTCGTTCCTGGCGGACGTCTGGCGTATTCCACGTGTTCGCTGGAACGGGAGGAAAACGAGGATGTGGTTGCGGAGGTGATGGCCGGCCGCACCGACCTGCGCCTGCTCGACTGCCGAGACCAATTGCGGCGGCTCCAGGCCGAAGCCGAGCTCATCTGCGATGACCTTGACTCTCTCGCCCGCGGCAACTTCCTGCGAACCCTGCCGGGCGTTCATCCCTGCGACGGCTTCTTCGCCGCTGTTATGCAAGTAGCCAGTAGCCGGTAGCCAGTTAGGAATGCCGCAGAGCTTTGCGACTGGCGACTGGCAACCGGCGACTGGCTACTTCTTACTGCGCGACCTCGAGCGTCACCGCCGTTCCCGGTGTGACTTTCTGCCCCGCGCCCGGTGATTGCTTCAGCACAGTTCCCGCGGGCAGTCCGGGAACCGGCACGGTGTTCACCGCAGCCACGCGCAGGCCAGCGTCCTGAATCGCCTTGCTGGCGTCGGCAAGCGGGCGCCCGGTGAAGCTCGGCATGATGAGCGCCGCAGGCTCCGTCGCCGCGGTCACCAGAAGATTGATCTTGGGCGAAACCAACCCCTGGGCGTTGGGCGGCGGACTCTGCGCCACCACCTGATCGGGAGGCTGGCTGGGAATGCGGGCCACGGCCACTGTCCCGACGTCCAGGCCGCGGCGCGTGATGTTGATCTCGGCCGCGCGCCGGCTCTCGTTGAGCAGGTCGGGCACGGCGGTGCGCTGCGGGCCCAGGCTTTCGGCGATGCGCACGTGCCAGCCGCGCCGCACCAGCGTGCCCGCCGCCGGAAGCTGCGACAGCACGCGTCCTTCGGGCACCTCCCGGCTGTAGAAACCGCCTTCCCGGTCCAGCAGCAGATCGGCGGCGAGCGTCGTCTTGCGCGCCTCGGCCGCGGTCATGCCCACAATGTCGGGCACGCGCACCTGGCGTCCGTGGATGGCCAGCCGCATAGCGGTCAGCGCGGAGATCATGGCCACCGCCAACAGCACCAGCGCCAGCAGCGTCAGTTGGAAAAAACGCTTCATGGCCGAGCGTGCATTCGATTGTACAGCGCCCAGCACGACAAGCCTGCCACCCGGCGGAGTGCTGGTAAACTAAGCGCAGGCCGCGTCGCGGAGGGATGCGTGAGCGGTCGAAACGGGCGGTCTTGAAAACCGCTGTACCTGAAAGGGTACCGGGGGTTCGAATCCCTCTCCCTCCGCCATAATTTCTCGTTTGTTTTCATTCAGTTCACCAGTGCCCTTCCGCCGTGTACCTCGCGTGTACCCTTCGTATGGGATTGCGCGAGCAGATCCGCAGCCCAGGTGCGGCGGAC
>JAHFUA010000117.1 GCA_023265315.1 Acidobacteriota bacterium
CGGCGTGCGCAGTTCCTGGGCGTAGAGGGACACGCGCAGTTCTTCCAGCAGCCAACGGAACTGCTCCAGTTGCGGATCGACCACGCCCTGCTTCCTCTGCTTGAGATCCTCGCGCAGCCATGTCTGCCACAGCGGATTGAAGTCGGCGCCCCAGCGCGCATCGCGCGCCGGATCGGCGCGCAGCTTCTCCAGCCGCAGCGTCACTGCCTTTAGGTAGCGCGGGAAATGCTGCAGCCGCTCCCAGGCCGTAGCGGCGATGAAATTTTTCGGCAGCAGGCACGCAAGCTGCTCCTCGATCTCGCGCCCGGCCTGCGGAAAATTCTTCATCCCCTGCAGTCTCTTCTGCAATGCCTGGTATTCGGTGAGTATGCCGCCCGCCAGGCGGCAGATTTCCCGGGCGAGGAGCGCGAGGCGCGTCTTCCCCTCTTCACAACGCTGGTCGAACTCCGCCTGCGTCAACGGCAGGGGCTCGGCCATGCAGGCGCGATCGTAGGTCACGCGCAGCAACTGGTCCTTGAGCATGGCTGCGTCGCCAAAGGCCAGGAACTGCATTCCCATGTCGCGCAGTCCGGGCAGATTTTTCTCCAGGTAGCGGGTTTGCTCCTTCAGTTGCAGCATGAACAGGCGCCGCAGGCCGTCGCGGTGCAGCTCCCGCGCTTTCTGCGGCGAGTCGAGCACCTCGAGGTCCACGCTCTCGCCGCGGTCGACTAGCGCCGGGTAGCCGATCAGGGTCTGCGGTCCCTGGCGAATTTCCATCATCTCCTGCAGATCGCCGAAATTCCAAGCCGTGATTCCGGACAGGGCGGCCTTGGGCTGGGCGATGGCGCTGAACCGTTCCCCCGCCTGCTCGCCCAGTTCCGCGCGCAACTGCGCCAGGCTCCTGCCCATGGCCAGTTGCCGGCCATGCTCATCGACCACGCGGAAATTCATGCTCAAATGCGCCGGCAGCAACTCGGGGCGGAAGCCATCCAGGGGCAATACCAGGTTGAGCTCCTCGCGCGCGTAGCGGCTGATGGCCTCGGTCAGCGCAAGTTCTTCCCGGCGCTGCGCATCCATCTCGGTCATCGCCGCTATGAACCTGTCGGCGAATTCCGGCAGCGGCCCCAGCTTGTGGCGGATTTTCTGCGGCAGCGTCTTGGCCAGCAGCGCGACCTTCTCCTTGAGCAAACCCGGCACCAGCCAGCCGCAGCGGTTGGCGGGGAGCTGATTGAGCGCAATCAAAGGGACCGTGAGCGTGAGGCCGTCGCGCGCATTGCCCGGGTCGTGCAGGTATTCGAGCGCATAGCTGCGAGCGCCGATTTCCACCTGGTGCGGAAACAGCGCCGTGGTAATGCCCGCCGCCTCGTGCCGCATCAGATCCTCGCGCTTGAGGTAGAGCAGCTTCTGGTTATTCGCTTCGGCCTCGCGCCGCCAATGCTCGAAGGCCGCACCGTTGTGCATGCCTTCGGGAATGAGGCTGTCGTAGAAAGCGTAGATCAGCTCCTCGTCCACCAGCACGTCGGGGCGGCGCGATTTATGTTCCAGCGCCTCGATGTCGGCGATCAGCCTGCGATTGTGCGCAAAGAACGGCGCGCGCGTTTCGTATTCGCCCTCGACCAGCGCCTGGCGGATGAAAATCCTGCGCGACTCGACCGGGTCCATCGGGCCGTAGTGGATGCGCCGGTTGGCGTAGAGCAGGATGCCATAGAGCGTCGCCCGCTCGAACGCGGCGACATGGGCCGGCTTTTTCTCCCAATGCGGCTCGTACTGGTGGCGCTTGATCAGATGCGCGCCTATGCTCTCCAGCCACGCGGGCTCGATGCGCGCTACGCAGCGCGCGTACAGGCGCGCGGTCTCGGTGATTTCCGCGGCCATGATCCAGCGCCCGGCCTTCTTGCCCAGGCCCGAGCCGGGATGGATCAGGAACTTGATCGCGCGCGGGCCGAGGTAGTATTCGCTATCCTCCGACTTGCAGCCGATATTGCCCAGGAGGCCGGCGAGCAGCGCGCGGTGGATCTGCGCATAGCTGGCATCCTTCGCCGACAGCTTCCAGCCCAGCTCGGCGACGAAGGTGTGCAACTGGCTGTGGATGTCCAACCACTCGCGCATGCGGTTGTACGACAAAAAGTTCTCGCGGCACAATTCGGCCAGCTTGCGCTTGGATTTCTTGTGCGCGAGCGCCTCCTGGTAGAACTTCCACAGCTTGAGCCAGGAGAGAAAATCCGATGTTTCGTCGTCGAACTTCAATTGCGCCGCGTCCGCCGCGCCGGCGCGCTCCAGCGGCCGCTCGCGCGGGTCCTGCAGCGACAGCACTGCGGCGATGATCAGCACCTCGGCCAGGCTGCCCTCGGCCTTCGCCGCCAGGATCATGCGTCCGATGCAGGGATCGAGCGGCAGCCGCGCAAGCTGCCGGCCGGTCTCGGTCAGGTTATTCGCTTCGTCGACCGCGCCCAGTTCGGTGAGCAGGTCATAGCCGTCGCTCACCGCCTTCGGGAGCGGCGGCTCGAGAAAGGGGAAGTCCTCCACCTCGCCCAGTCCGAGCGACTTCATGCGCAGGATGACGCCGGCGAGCGAAGAGCGCAGGATTTCCGGCTCGGTGTAGGCCGGGCGCGCCTTGAAGTCGTCCTCGTCGTACAGGCGTATGCACACGCCGCTCGCCACGCGGCCGCAGCGCCCGGCGCGCTGGTTGGCGCTCGCCTGGGAAATTTTCTCCACCTGCAACTGCTCCACCTTGCTGCGGTAGCTGTAGCGCTTGATGCGCGCCTCGCCCGGATCGACGACATAGCGTATGCCCGGCACGGTGAGCGACGTTTCGGCCACGTTGGTGGCGAGCACGATGCGCCTGCCTCCATGCGGCTTGAACACCCGCTCCTGCTCCGCCGCCGACAGCCGCGCGTAGAGCGGCAGGATTTCCGTATGCGGCGGGTGATGTTTTCTCAGCGCCTCCGCCGCCTCGCGGATCTCGCGCTCACCCGGCAGGAACACCAGCACGTCGCCCGGGCCGCAGCGCGCGGCTTCGTCCACCGCGTCGACGATGACTTCGGCCAGATCCAGGGCTTCGCCCTTTTTCGGTTGCGCCGGGCGATAGCGCACTTCCACCGGGTAGAGCCGGCCGGACACTTCGATCACCGGCGCATCCTTGAAATGCCTGGAGAACCGCTCTGCGTCTATGGTTGCGGAGGTGACGACGAGCTTGAGATCGGGCCGCCGTGGCAACAGTTGCTTCAGGTACCCGAGCAGAAAATCGATGTTGAGGCTGCGCTCGTGCGCCTCGTCGATGATGATGGCGTCGTACTGGCGCAAATCGCGGTCGCCCTGGGTCTCGGCGAGCAGGATGCCGTCGGTCATGAGCTTGATGTAGGAGCGCGGGCTGAGCTTGTCGTTGAAGCGGATCTTGTAGCCGACCGCGCCGCCGAGCTCGGTCTTGAGTTCCTGCGCGATGCGCGCCGCGGTCGCGCGCGCGGCGATCCGCCGCGGCTGGGTGTGGCCGATCAAACCGTGCACGCCGCGCCCGAGCCCGAGCAGAATCTTGGGCAACTGGGTGGTCTTGCCCGAGCCGGTTTCGCCGCAGACGATAACCACCTGATGCTTTTCGATCGCCTGCGCGATGTCGGCGCGCCGGGCGCTGACGGGTAGCTCTTCCGGGTAAGTCGGCCTGGGGCACGCGGCGCGGCGCAGCTCAATCTCGGCCGCCGAGTACCGGTGCTGCTGCGGATTCATGCGCCTGCGATCGGTTTGCTCGGGTTTCACCCCGCGCATTCTACCGGCTCCGGAGGTGCGTCCCGAAGCGAAATGCCTGAAATTCGGCCAGGCAGCCGCTCGCAGCGCTAAGGTCTAACGACCGTTACCCACCCAAAGCGGAGGTAGATCAGTTCGAAAAGCGGTCGTTCAACGGTCCGCTTCACCAGCGCGAAACCAGCAAGCGCAACGCGGCTGGTTGTCATCCCACCATGTGGCGGCCCGATCAATCTGCGCTTGCGCCCGCTTCGTGACCCAGACCTTCATGGCTTAGCTAGCCATGACGGCGCGCGAGCTTCGCGAGCACTTCCTCCGCTGAAACCGTTTCGCCGCGGTCGGTCTCGGCGATAGCGAGCAGAAGCTCGGCTTCCTCCTCAGGCGTGAGAGTGACGCCTTCGTCCTCGTCCCTGGCCAGGACCGTGACCGAGGCGCCTTCCTCGAACGTCGCCCCGTCCAGCACGACCTTTCCGCCCACGACTTTCCCAGTAGCGATCTTCATGGCGTCAAGAATACTCCGAATCTTGCCTCCTGGCGGGTGACGCCGAACGTCCCGGTTCAGCGGCGGGCCGCGCAATGGACCGTCCGCTGCAACCGGTTGTTAGGGGTCAAGGTGCCCCCCGGCGCTTAAGCACAACGTGAGTGGCATTCTCCGACGCCACGTGCTGCACGCAGTCGTATTCTAGGGCGCGCAAGTCGACACCCTCGAACAGTCGCTCTCCGCTGCCTAACAGGACCGGTGCGATGGCAAGGTGCATCTCATCGATCAAGCCTGCGCGAAGGTACTGCTGAATGGTGTTGGCGCCGCCGCCGATGCGCACGTCCATCCCGCTGGCTGCCTGGCGCGCCAGGTCCAAAGCGTCGCGAATGCCGGTAGTAACGAAGTAGAACGTAGTGTTGCCTTCCATCGGTACAGGCGGGTGGGCGTGATGAGTCAAGATGAAGACCGGGACGTGGTACGGAGGGTTGTCTCCCCACCAGCCTTTCCAGCTGAGGTCGGGCCACGGGCCGCGAATTGGGCCGAACATGTTCCTTCCGAGAATCCACGCGCCAATGTTCGCGAAACCTCGCGCCGCGAAGTTGTCATTGATTCCCGTTGTGCCTCCATCGGCCCCAAAAAGAGTCCGCTGAAACGTGCGCGTCGGCAAGGCCCACTGATGCAGATCTGTCGCGCCCACGCCGAGCGGATCGTCGATGCCCTGTCTCGGGCCGGCTCCGTATCCGTCAAGCGAAATGGTAAAGCTCTCGACTCGGACTCGTGTCAGCATCTCATCCCTCTTCGGTATTGACGCCTACCGGCGCGCGCGCCAACGGGCGTCTGAATTCGTACGACGGCTCCGCGCGCGTCCGCGTGGGGCGTGTTGTTAGAGCGCATCTAGCGTCTCCTTCAGCGCCGCTTCTGCTGCCTCGGCATCTGCCGCAAATATACGCAAGTCGTCGAGGTTCACTTTCTTTTCACGGTTCGAATACTTCTGAATCTCGGTCATGAATTCTTTGGCATTTAGGTCTACCCAAATGCGCCATGGATTGTGGACGATGATGTTGCGACGATCAGAGAGTGTCTCTGTGGCCTGAAGTGCCGAAAGTGCCCGCTCGCGTTTTCCCGCGTCAGTCGCGCGCCGCTCAATTAGCCGTCTAAGTACATTTGCACGGGGCCTGAAGTTCATGTCGCCCACTAGTTCGTCTATGCGATCTGTGGACAAGCGACCGAGTTGCTCAGAAACGAGCCATTCGATCCGCGCAAACGCCCAAACTGCATCACCGAGCGCCAGCGCCAAGTCCTTGTAGAGGGTCTCAAGATAATGCGGCTCGGCTGGCACTGTATGTGCGCTCTAACGTTGTGGTGAACGGCGGGCCGGCATGGACAGTTGTTGTGGCACGGCGCTTACGGCCCGTGATCTTCATCCGATTTAGTGGACACATTGCTAGGCATTGGCCAAGCATTCGAACTCGACCGGTGAATGATACCCCAGGCTAGAGTGGATGCGTTTGCGGTTGTAGAAACGTTCAATGTAGCCGGCGAGTGAGGCATTGAGTTGGGCGTGACTTGTGAAGCGACGCTTATGCGTGAGTTCGGCCTTCAGGGAGTGGAGGAAGCTCTCCATGTGGGCGTTGTCTTGGCAGTTACGTGGGCGGTTCATGCTGGGCACGATGCCGTGCGCGTGCAGTAACGCCTGGTAGCCGTAGGCCGAGTACTCGATGCCTCGCTCGGAGTGAAACAGCAGCCCCGGCTCAGGATCGCGTAGCGCGATCGCCCGCTTGAGTGCCCGCGCGGTGACGGCGGTGGTGCGGTTGCGTGCGATGGTCCAGCCGATGATGCGCCGCGAGAACAAATCCATGACTGTGGCCAGGTAGCGCCAGTGTTTGCCCAGCCGCAGGTACGTGAGGTCCCCCACCCAGATCTGATCGGTGCGCGTCGGTGCCGGCTGATCCAGCCTCGCGTTGCCAGTTTTCTCGAAGAATTGATGCACGCCGGTCGAGCGCCGGTACAGGCCGCTGACACGAGCTCGCAGGCCTTGCTCGCGCATCAGCCGCGCCACGCGTTTGTTGCCGCAGCGAACGCCCTCGTGTTTGAGTTGCTCATGGACCCGCGGAGAGCCGTAGGTGCCGCGGCTGTCCCGATGAATGCGCGCGATCTCGGCGCTGAGTTCCTCGTCGTCCTGGCTGCGGCGGCTGCGCCCGCGCGCCTCCCATGCGTAGAACCCGCTCCTTGAGACCTTGTAGCGTTGGCACAAGTACGCCACCCCGTATTGCCCCCGGTGCTCGGCTATGAATTCGAACTTCGCCTTCGGCGTTCGATATTGAAGCGGATGGCTTTTTTTAAGAGGTCATGCTCCACTTGGAGCGCCGCGAGCTTGCGCTCCAGCGCTCGGACCTGCGTGCGCGCCTCCACCTTGGCCTCCAGCTGCCTCACCAGCCGTTGCAGCGCCCGCTTCTCCGGGTCCCGCTTGGGTGTGCGCAAAATTTTGGGAAGACTGAAGCCGGCGGCCGCGGCCGCCGGCTTCAGTCTTCCTTCGCGATAGTCCTTCTTCCACTTCGATAGCATGAACGGATGGATATCCAGCGCATGCGCCACATCCTGCGTCTGAATCTCAGGATGCAGCGACAAGCGCACTGCCTGGATCTTGAACTCGTACGTATAGCGATGTACCTTCTTGGGACCGACCGGCGCTGCCATTGGGACCTCCTCGAGCGTTAGGTCGAGGTGTCCACTTTATCGGATGAGGTTCTGCGTCGCCCTGCAAGCCGCTGTTAGAGAGCCTCATTTGAGTGGAGCGACCACTACGCCGCGTAGGCGAGCACCTTCGATCGCGGACTTGACCAGCCCCTGCGCTTTCGTATCCTCGACGAATTGGCCGATGTACACGGCCGCGGCGGCGTTGCGTCCCTTGGGCACGCCCATGGCGATCGGTTCGACGAGGAACCGGCCGTCCAGAACTCGCGAGCCCGGCCGACTTGCGGCTCCATCGAAGAGGGCCGTTTTGGTTGCGGCGATCACGTCGGCCTTTCCGGTATCCAGCAGGGCATAGTTTTCGCCAAGGCTTTTGATGCGGACCAACTCCGCTTTTTTCAAAGTGCTTGAGAGCGAGAGGTCTGCGCCGGACTTTTCGAGCACCCCGATCCGGGTTCCGGCCTTGTCCACGTCCGACGCCGTGGCAATAGCGACACCGGCACGGACAAGGTAACCCTGTTCGACTTCCATGAAAGGCGCTGAGAAATCCATCGCCACCGCGCGCTCGGCATTGACGCCCATCAATGCGACGTCCCATTCGTTGGACTTCGCGCCGCCGATCAGCGCGGAGGGGTTAGGATAACCAACCGGATGGAACGGCACGCCAACGCGGCGCGCGAGCTCCTTCCCGAGATCGACTGCAACGCCTTTGAACTCGCCTGTCGCCGAATCCTTGGTGCCATAGAGCGGCACTGCAATGAATGCGACTCGGAGCTTGCCCGTCGGCGCTAGGGCGGCTCTCGTGTCTGGGTTCACACCACTCTGAATTCCTGCGCAGCCCGCGATGAACAGTCCGACTATCCCGGCGTTTAACCAGTAACGTATTAGCATGGCGTCCTCCTCTGAAGTTACGGTTGCTCTCTATTTAGGATAGGGGAACGCCTCACGGCGCCCCCCTCCCACACCACCGTACGAACGGGTCACGTATACGGCGGTTCGGCAGATTGGGTCAATGTGCATAGCATACCGCCTACGCACACCAACCGGAGCGTCATCTCCGACCGCGCCAACTTCGGCTTCATCCCAGCCGCCGGGCTTACGCCCCGCGGACTCGCCGGATGCAGTGCCGTCGTTCCTTGGCAAGCGACTTCTCCTCTCTTTCAATCCCCTCGCGGGGAACCGTTCGGGCCTTCAGTGACTCACGCCACCTATTACGCCCTCTGCAGACTTCTGCCGTGCGTTCGGCTCGGCTCTCGCCTCACCCAGTTGGCGTGGGTCAACGCACTAGCGCCAACAGCCCAGCAGATCTCCCAGGGTAAGACACAGAACGTTCCGCGCGTAGACGCCGGATTTATAAAGCACGCCCCAAGGGAGAATGGAGGACTTCGCGGTCACGTGCCCGCTCGTCCCGAACGTGCCACACCTCAGATCCGGTTCGTGTACCTCGCCCCGCGTTTTTGGATTGGGCTTCCTTCAGACCCCACCTCACGATGACGCCCTTGCCCTTCTCCTAGCCTTCGGCTCCTCCTATACCTGGCATCGGGACTTGCACCCGACAAGCTCTGTGCCATGCCTGGCACACACGTTCAAAGTAACCGGCCTGCGCGGTTTCTTGCGCAGGTCCGGTTGACTGCGGAGTTGGGCAGTCGGTCTGCCCGGCAACATCGGTCACAAACCCAACTCCTCGTCGGTAGCGCTGTGCCCGTATTTGTCCTTCGGCGGCCATGGGCGGGCGCGCCAATCAGGCTCGAAGGTGAAAGACGATTGCCTGCGGCCCGGTAGCAGCGCGCCGTTGCCCGCGCCCTTGGCGTAATCGTAGTAAAGCTTGACCACCTCTTCCTTGGTCACCTGCTGCGCCGCCGGGTGAGTGACGCACGCGTCGACCCATTGGCGCACACGGGCGTATTTCTCCTCGTTCGGGAGTTCGAAGTCCTCGTAATAATCGAGAAACCAGAACCGCATGAAGAAGGGCGTGAAGACGGCTTCCGCCCAACCGAACTGCTCGAACAGAAACGGGCCGGAAGACGCGTGCTCCAACAGCAATTCATTGAGCCGGGCGTACTGTTTCAGCATGCCTACCCTGAGTGCATCACGGCCAGCCAAATCCTGATTCATCACCCAGATGTAGCCTTGGGTGCAGAACTCGCGCTCCAGCCATGTCAGCATGTTCTCCACCGCCCGTCGGTAAGGGTCGCGCTGCGCGACCGGGCGCTCCGGGAAAACGTCCTCCAAGTACTGCAGGATGACCAGACTCTCCTTGAGGATGTGTCCATCGGCTGTCTCCAAAATCGGCAGGGCCGTCGTACCGCGTGTCTTTTGCAGCAGCCAATCGGGGCGGGGACGGGTGATATCGACTACGCGAAACTCGACGTCGCCCCGACGCCCCTTCAGTGTCAGCAAGATTTCAAGCCTCTGACAGAAAGGGCAGACCGGAATGTGATGGACCGTCAAATGAGCCATGGCTGAGATTGGCAAGCGTTCCTTGCGTGGCAACGTCCGGCGATGGCGCTCGTCTACCGGCTGCCCAACGCGCTAGCTAACCGGCGCTGGCGGCATTATCGCCCGTGTCCGTGTTGAGCGGCGGGTTAGGCTGCACTTTGGCCGGAGTGCATAGGTTTGGCAGAAGCACGATCTTGCCAATTACGCCGCCTTTGCTGAGAAGCTCATGCGCTTGCTTTGCCTCTGCGAGCGGCATCCGGAACGCGACGAGGGGCTTGAGTTGCTGTTTCTGAAGCAGTTCGAACAGCGTGGTCAGGTCGTGCCGGAACAGCGCTGGCCTGAGTCGTTTGAGCCACTGGATGCTGTAGGGCACGATTCGCTTTCTCCCGGGGAGGAGAAGACCTCCCGCGATGTACAGCCCGAAGATCGGAATGCCATGGAGCGGATTGCGTTGGCCTCTACGCTTCGAACCAAGCCCCTCCGTCCGTAGCGAGGTTGTAGTGCCATATGCCACTACTCGTCCGCCATAGCGGAGGACGCCGCGCGATTGCCACATATGCGCGCCGCCGAATGGATCGAAGACTGCGTCAACGCCTTCACCCGACAGACGCAAAATTTCCTGAGCAAGATCATCCCGGTGGTAGTCAATGGGCGTGCCGCCGAGTGCGGTGACCGCCGGTGCTCCTCTTGAGGAACACGAGCCATACATGGTCAGGCCGAGAAGTCGACCCAGTTGCAGCAGTGCTGTGCCTACTCCGCCAGATGCGCCGTGAATCAGGATGCTCTGACCCGACTCAGCTTTGGCGCAGTGATGAAGCATCTGGTACGCCGTCACGTAATTCAGTACAAGACTGACGCTCTCAGCTGGATCCAGGCCGGAGGGAATGGAAACAAGCTCCTCCTGCTTCAGACATACGTAGCCAGCATAGGCACCATAGATCGGCATCGCCGCTACGAGCTGGCCGCGTTGGAATGCAGAGGCCCCGCGCCCGAGGCTATCCACCAGACCGACTAGATCCCAGCCGGGCGTGTACGGCACTCGCGGTGTCTCGGGATGAATGCCCTCACGCGCCATGACGTCAGGCATGGCGACACCGGCAGCAAGTACTTTCACCCGAACCTCACCCGCCTTCGGTTCCGGAACTTCTTCCTCAACCAGCTGAAGTGCATCGGCTCCACCGTATTGAGAGATAACTATTCGTTGGTGTCTCATGAGCGACTTCTTTTGAGCGTGAGGAGGGCTTGTGCGGCCTAACGTCGGCGTTAGCGGCGCCGGCACGGCGTCCGCTGCACGCAAAGTTAGGTGGCGTCGAGTCTGTTACTTGAAGGGCTTACTCGCAGTCGGGCCTGTCCCGCTAATTTGGACAATGACCTCCTCTGAAGTCGTGAAATTATAGTGAACTGCATTTGCCGGTTCGGTAAAGAAAGTACCCGCCGCCACTTTTGTTGCTTTTTCTGGCTC
>JAHFUA010000118.1 GCA_023265315.1 Acidobacteriota bacterium
CGCAGCGCTTCGAGCGCATCGAGCAGGCGGTTGTTGTCGCGATGATGCAAGCCGATCGAGGGCTCGTCGAGCACGTAGAGCACGCCGCGCAGCCGCGAACCGATCTGGGTCGCGAGGCGGATGCGCTGCCATTCACCGCCGGAGAGCGTGGCGGCAGAGCGGTCGAGCGAGATGTAGCCCAGCCCCACCGCATTCAGGAACTGCAAACGCTCAATGATCTCGCGCAGGATGCGCCCGGCGATCTGCTGCTGGCGCTGGCCCAGGCGGATGGCGCGCGCCGCTTCGATGGCGCGCGATACCGGTAACGCGGTGAATTCGGCGATCGACCGGCCACTGACTTTCACCGCCAGGCTCTCCGGGCGTAGGCGCTGGCCCTGGCACGCCGAGCACTCCGTCGCCGACATGTACTCCAGCAGCCACTCGCGGTAGCTCTCCGAAGAAGATTCTTCCAGGTTCTGCTTGAGGAAGGCGAGCACGCCTTGCCATCCGGCGCGTTTGGGCTCGCCCTTGTCCGGCCCGTAGAGGATCAGGTTCTGCGTCTTGGCTGACAGCTTCTCGAACGGCGTGCGCAGGTCGAAACCGTACGCCTCAGCCGCGATGTCCAGCATGCGTTGCAGGTAGGTGGAGCCGGAGCCGGGTCCCAGTCCGCCTTCCAGCAGCGGTTTGGACCAGTCCACGATCAGCTTGGCGGGATCGAAGTCAAAGCGGCTGCCCAGCCCGTGGCACTCCGGGCAGGCGCCGTACACGCTGTTGAAGGAGAACGAACGCGGCTCCAGCGTGGGCACGTTGATGCCGCATTCGGTGCACGCCATCTTCTCCGAGTAGAGGTGCTCCTGGCCGCCCACCACCGCCACCTGCACCAGCCCTCCGGCAAGCTTCATGGCGGTAGCGACTGAGTTCTCCAGCCGCCGCTCGATGCCGGGCTTGACCAGCAGCCGGTCCACCACCACTTCGATGGTGTGGTTCTTGCGCCTGTCCAGCCGGATGTCCTCCTCCATGCTGCGCAGTTCTCCATCGACACGCGCGCGCACGAACCCCTGCTGGACGAGCTTCTCCATCTCCTTCTTGAACTCACCTTTGCGCCCGCGCACGATGGGAGCGAGGATCATCACCCGGTCTTCCGGCTTCAGCGACATCACCCGCTGCACGATCTGCTCGGCGGATTGCCGCGTGATCTCACGCCCGCAGTTGGGGCAATGCGGGGTGCCGATGGAGGAGTAGAGCAGGCGCAAATAATCGTAGATCTCAGTGATCGTCCCCACGGTAGAGCGCGGGCTGCGCGAGGTGGTCCGCTGTTCGATGGAGATGGAGGGGCTGAGGCCGTCGATGGAATCCACGTCCGGGCGCTCCATCTGGTCGAGGAACTGCCGCGCGTAGGCGGAGAGTGTCTCCACATAGCGGCGCTGGCCTTCGGCGTAGATGGTGTCGAAGGCCAGCGAGGACTTGCCCGAGCCGCTTAGACCGGTGATCACGGTCAGGGTGTTGCGGGGGATCTCCACATGGATGTTCTTGAGATTGTGCTGGCGCGCCCCGTGAACCGTGATCTTATTGATGGCCATCGAAGAATGACTGCCTTGCCCTTGCCCAAAACCTCGGGCAGTCTCCCTGGAAGCTTCAGCAGCGGCAGGACACAGCGCTACTCCGTATCTTAGTTGTTAATCTCGCGAGGCGTCAACGCAGGGTAAAGTGTGCGGTCCGATGACCGAACACTGTTGCGAGATGTTGCAGGCGGCGGTGGAGGGCGAGGCGGTCCTGCACGCGCCCAAACACCAGATGCAGGGACGGATCCTCAACGAGGTGGATTCCGATTACGCCGTGCGTTCGCCCGACGACAGGCCGAACCTGTATCCCATCAACTATTGCCCGTTCTGCGGAAGGGCGATCTCACGAACGGTCTGGAACGCGGAGAAGAAGAAATGACGATGCAGGTCCCTCGCTGCCCCCAGCAAAGCAAAGGCAGGTTTGCTGTAAGCGCCTCCATTTGGAATATGTAGAAAAAGAAGTGAACGCTGCCGCCGCTGCGCCCGAAAGTGCTGCGGCTGTGGGCCATTGGCCGACCGGCATCTTCAGCCGGAGGCGGGCGGCAAGTTAAGGTGGTGGCACGACATCGAGTCGTGGCGGAGCATTTCAGGGAGGACGGGCCCAAGGTGAGAACGATCCTGGTTTCATCTACGCTTTTTCTGACGGTGGTTTCTTCGGTTTGCCTGGGAGTGGTTTCCGCCTACGCTGCCATCCAGGGGATCCTCCACACCTTCGCCCGTCATCCCCGGCAGGCAGACGAGCCGGCGCCCGCACTCATCGCCCAGGAAGCCACGGCCCAGCGGGGCTGAGGCGCCCGCCTGACTGCGATTCGAGAAGCGAACTTCTGATTAGCGCTGCGGCTGGTTGGGATTGCCCTGCTGTTGCATCCTGCGCAGTTGTTCCAACAACTGCTCCGGAGTCTTGACCTGCGGTTGCGGCTGATTTGCTCCCTCGGGGGAGGTGACGGGCTGCCCGACGAATTGATCCGGCGGCTGCTGCGGCATAAACGGCCGCGGTCCCGGCGGGAATTGTGCTGCCGGCAGCACCGGCTGCGGATTCTCGGATCCGGGGAATGGCCGGTCTTCTCCGACGTCCTCATCACTGTCCATATCTTGCGGAACCGTGACCGGACGTACCGGCGGCTGCCGCTGCGCCATGTGCGCGCCGGTGCTGCCCGAGGACTGGCTCGGGGTCAGCATGATGCTGCGCACCCCATTGGGATCGCCGTCCGACCCCACCAGGATGTAATCGAAGCGCGGACCAGTCAGCAGGTCGGAAAGCACCGCGCGCGGCGTTCCCGGACCGATGCGCGCGGCCACCCGTTCACTCATTAGGTGGGGGGGCGCATCCAGCGTGGCGCCGGTGCGCATCGATACAGAATGCAGGATATCGGAGAGGGTGGAGTTGGTGGCAACGATAGTCAGCAACCCGTTCTGATAGGTCACCTGCGGTGGCACTGGAGGCATCTGCTCGGGAGTCAGCGGCGCCGGCGGTGGCAGCGTCTCCGGCGCCGGCACGGGAGACGGCTGGGATGTGCCGCGCTTGTGTCTTGCAGCAGGGGCCGCCTTGCGCGCAGGCGGTGCTGCCGAAGCGCCCGGCGCCTGGGCCCCCCGCGTCTGCCCTATCGTGGAGCACGTCAGCACCAGCAGCAGCGAGGCTGCGATTGCGGCGGCTTGGCGCCAGAAAAGGGTCATCCCGGTGGAAACACGCTCTTCAATTTAATTGTAACCCAGCAACCCCGGTCCCTGCCCACACCCAAGGACAATACTGACATCGGAAGTCAACCCTCGGGCATCTATTCAGAGTAGCTTCCCATTGCGCGAGATGGCCAAGTATCGCAACCCCAAATCCCTGGCGTTCACGGTGTTCCTGCTGCTGGGCCTGGCGCTGCCCCGGGCAGGGGCGGAGACCTGCTCGTCCGTGGAGGAGATGGATGAAGCCACGCGCTCGGCCCTGGAGCGCACGGCCCGCCAGTTCTTCGATTACGCCTCCAAAGGAGATGTGTTCGACCTGAAACAGTCGGCCATCGCCAGCCTGGCTTCGAACTTCGGCAACATCGAGGCGGTGGTGGTCGATCAGAGGTCCACCTATGCTGGGGCCCAGCCGGCGGTGCGCACTTCGTATCTGCTGGAGGCTTCCGGCGCCGCCCCCATCGCGCGAGCCGAGTTCCTGTGCGGCGTGTGGGCCACGCCGGGCTGGGCCACTTTCGCCATCAACAACCTGCCGCCCGGCCGCTACGGTGTGGTCATTCAGGATGTCAGCACGCCCAAAGGAAAGTACGCGCTCACTATGGTGCTGAAGCAGGAGGGCGGAGCGTGGAAGCTGGCCGGCTACTACAGCAAGCCGGCGGAGATCGGCGGCCATGACGGCCAATGGTTCCTGACCAAGGCGCGGGAGTACAAGGCCAAGGGCGCCAACCACAACGCCTGGTTCTACTATCTGACGGCCTGGGACCTGATGGCGCCGGTGGACTTCATGGGCACGCGCGCGCTGGACAAGCTCAGCGACGAGATGCAGAGCGTGCGCCCCTCCGACCTGCCCACCAGCGATCATTCGCTGGCGCTCGCGGCCAGCGGCGGCCGCAGCTACCAGGTGATCTACATCTCCGCCCTGCCCGTGGACAATGACCTGGACCTGCTGGTGAAGTACCGCATGCCCGATATCTCCAACACCCAGCAGACGTTCGCGGACAATACGGCGGTGATCCGCGCCATCGTCGCCCGCTATCCCGAGTTCCGCCAGGCCTTCGCCGGAGTGGTGGCGCGGGCCACCGAGCCTTCAGGCCGGGATTACGGTACGGTGCTGGCGATGAAGGATGTGAAGTAGCGTCTTGTTGTATTGTCATTCCGAGCCCGCTCGAGCGAGCCCGCCACGGCAGGCGAATGAGGCGAGGCGAGGAATCTTGGTGTTGTCTGAGAGGTCCCTCCTCAGTGCACGAGGAACCCGGTCGCGGCCACGATCACGCCTAGCGCCGCGAACGCCATCCCCATCATCCAGTAGCTGCGGCGGGTGGTGAGAAGCGTGATCGAGGTCACCACCAGCGCGATCTCCAGAAACACCTCGCCCAGGTTGAAGCGGTTGGCCTTGCGGCCGGCCACCAGAACCTCGTGCTCGAGCGCGCGTGCCTCCTTCTCGATCTCTTTCTGCTCCTCGCGATAGCGCTCGGCCTGGTGCGTGAACTTCTCACTGTCTTGTTGCGCCTTGGCCGCGTCCTTGGTGGTGGCGGTGGACATCAGCTCCGCGAAGATCTCGTAGGTGTGGCGGCGGATGCTCTTGGCCTGGTAGAACGCCCACTGATCGCTGGCCTTGGATTGCGCCAGCACCTGCTCGGTGTGGGCGCGATGGCCAAGCAGGGACACGACCGCAAGCAGCACGGCAAATACCGCCATGCTCAGGCTGACTGGCTTCAGGCTGGGGTCGTGCCGCGCCTCCTCGGCACGCTCTTGCATCTCGTGGATATCGACTTCGGGCATGGGGAGAGGATACCAGAGGGGTCACGCCACATCGCCGGCATCGGCCTTCTTGGCTTCCTTTAGCGCGGAGCGCGGTTCGACGAAGACGCACTCACGCGGCTTTTTGTCGAAGCGCAGTCCTTCATAGACGGGCGCGCGCATCTTCAGGCCGCCGCCATCGGTCTCATGTGTCCACTCGGTGAACTTGATTTCCGCCACCAGTTCGGGCTTCACCCAGTGCATGCCGCGCCCGGTCTGCACCCGGCCATGGAAGGGGCTGCGGCTGGTCTTTAGTTTCTCGAGCCGCCGCCACATGTCGGCGTGCGTCTCCTGGGTGAAGCCGCTGCCGGCCTGGCCCACGTGGATCAGCCGGCCCTGGTCGTCATAGAGACCCAGGATCACGGAACCGAAGTGCTCGCGGCTGCCCTTGGGATCGGTGTAGCCGCCGATCAGGCACTCCTGCCGCTGGGTGATCTTCATCTTCAGCCACTCGCGGCTGCGCTTCTGGATATAGCAACTGCGGCGGCGCTTGGCCACGATGCCTTCCAGGCCTCTCTCGGCGGCGGCGCGAAACAGAGCTGTCCCTTGGCCGACCTGATGATCGGAGTAGCGCAAGATGTCGCTCGAAGCCACGATCCCGGCCAGCAGTTCTTTGCGCTTTTCCAGGTCCACTTTGAAGAGCGTGTAGCCGTCGAGGTAGAGCAGGTCAAAGGCGTAATAGAGGATGGGGATGGACGCATTGCGGGCGCCGCGGCGGCCGGGCTCGCGGAAGCCGCTGCGCTGTTGCATCAGGCTGAACGAGGAGCGTCCCTGCTCGTCCAGCGCCACGATCTCGCCATCCAGAATGGCGGTGCGCACCCGCACATGGTCGGCAAGGCCGCGCAGTTCCGGGTACTCGCCGGTCAGGTCGTTCTGGTTGCGCGAGACCAGGCGGACCTTGCCACCTTCGACAAAAGCCACAGCGCGATAGCCGTCCCACTTGATCTCGAAGAGCCACTCATCGTCGTCGAAGGGCTGGTCCACCAGCGTCGCCAGCATGGGGTGGATGACGGACGGCATCGGCTCTTTCACCGCGCCGGGGATGTTAACCACAGAGGACACAGAGGACACAGAGAAATTCTTTTTCTTTTCTTTTACCGGATTCGACGGTCCAGACTTACTCCGCGCCCCGGTTACCTTCTTTGTACTTTCCTTCGCCTCTGTGACCTCTGTGTCCTCTGTAGTTGGCTTCTTCTTGCGCACTTTCGCGAGCGTGTCGGCCAGCCAGACGTTCTTGGCGCGGGTGGACGCGGCGCGGCTGCTCTGCCACTCCGCCGAGCCCGCATCGGAAGCGATCTGCTCGACCGAACGCTTGGTCAGCACCGAGTAGTCGTAGTCGTCGATGTTGTAGCCGGGCACAACGTTCTCATCGCGGTGCTTGATGAGCAACCACTCATTGCCCTTGCTGCCCGGGCGCCGCGAACGCATGCGCGCCAGCACGAACCCGCCCTTCAGCTTCTCCCCCTGGAGGCGGAACTTGAGATCGCCCTTGGCCAGCATCTCCGAGGCGTTCCCCTCAGCTTCCCAGGTGCCGATGTCCCACACCATCACCGTGCCGGCGCCGTAGTTGCCGGGCGGGATGATGCCTTCGAAGTCGAGATACGGCACTGGATGATCTTCCACCTGCATGGCCAGGCGCTTGTCGGAGGGGTCCAGCGAAGGTCCCTTGGGGACAGCCCACGACTTGAGCACGCCTTCCATCTCCAGGCGGAAGTCGTAGTGCAGGTGCGACGCGCGGTGTTTCTGCACTACGAAGCGATGCCGCCCGCTGCGGCGGGCCTTCTCCACCTTTGGGGGAGGCTCCGGCGTCTGCTCGAAGCGTCGCTTGCGCCGGTATTCTTCCAGAGCCATGCGGGGTTAGATGAGCGGACCAATGCCGCGGACGGAATTTGGTCCAGACCATGCATTGCCGCATTCCTCGGGCATTTTAAACTTCCCAAGCTGCTGAATTTACTTGCTTTCCTGCCTCTTTGATATACCCTGATGCGGCGTCTCCCCAAGACTAGAAGAGGATACTGGAAGGGCCCGTGGGCGGGCGCTTCCGCAGGATGAGCCTCCCCCCAAAGTCCAGGCGACAGAGCTCATTCCACCCGATATGGGCCCTGCGCCATAGGTGTGCAATGCGAGTGCTCGCGGTCCTTTGGTGCAGCGTGATTCTGGCGGCGCTGATAGTCGCCCAGAATCCTCCTACGTCCTCCGGTGACACCGCCCAGCCGCAGAACCAGCCGCAGAACCAGCCGCCGCCGCCGCAGAACCCCTTGCAGGAACCTCCCAAGCAGACGGAGCCGCCGCAGAAACCCAGTGCCGCGACCTTCGAGCTGGGTGGCGCTGCCGGCGCCGGCAAGGACCAGGAGCTGGGGGAAGTGCGACTGATGACCCGTTATACCCAGCTCCACGGCGACGTCAGCAAATCGTTCTACGTCCAGGGTGAGAACAACCTGGCGGAATTCAACTACTTCCTCGACCACCGCTTCCTGGCCACGCGCCGCTTGCAGATACTCTCCATGTTCCGCGCCACCGACGACCAGAGCATCGATCCCGAGCACAACAGCTTGCAGAAAGGCTACGTCCGCCTGTACGGTCCGCGCGACGAGTACATTGTCGGCGACGCTCTGGTCAGCTTCTCGCGGCTCTCCTTCAACCAGAACATCCGCGGCCTGGACACCTCGTGGAAGCTGGGTGAGAGCTGGAAGCTGACCACCGTGGGCGGCGTGTTCATCGACCGCTGGGGCTCGATCTGGAACGACATCCTCGGCCGCCCGTATCTGGCTTCCGTGGCGGGCAGCCGCCTGGAATACCGCTTCACCAAGCGTTCTGCCCTGGGATTCAACTTCTCCTACAGTAAGGACAATCCTGGCACCCTGCTTTGTGATCCCAACCTGGGCTGCGGCCTCGGCACTCCGCCTGAACCCGCGGAGAACAAAGTCGGCTCGATGGACCTGAAACTCCAGTTCCCCTGGGGCTTGCGTATGGACGCCGAGTACGCCTACTCGTTCACCGATTTCGACATCCGCCAGGGGGCCCCACTGCCCTGCCTCTTGAACACGCCGCCTTGCGACACTCGCATGCCGCAACCAGGAATCGGCACGCAAGGCGACTGGGGCGGGCGCGCTGAGGCCACCTACCGGCTGCACAAGCTGACGCTGCGCGGATCATTCGTGCGGTACCAGCCCAACTTCGCTTCCATGAACGCGCGCCAGATCAACGATCTCCAGGACGGCATCTTCCGCGCTTCCTACGACCTCACCCATTTCCTGACCTTGGACGGCACGGTCAGGCGCTCCAACAACAACCTGCGCAGCCAGCTCACGGCCACGCCTGCGGGTTACGAGACCGTGCTTTGGGGCCCGGAGATGCGCTTCATCCTGCACGACCTCGGCTTCTACCGGCGTGCGGCGCTGGAGTTCGGCTATCGTGACCGCCAGGTGCAGGGCACGCGGCCCACGCCGGGCTGCGGCGTCAACCACGACCAAACCCTCTGCGCCGACCAGTTCGTGCGCATGCCCTTCGCCGAGCTCAGCGTGCCCTACCACACCACCTACGTTACGCTGGGCTACGAGCTGCGGCACATGGTGGACAATCTCGACCCCACGCTCAGCTCGCACACCCATCGCGTCTATGCCGCGTTGCGCGGGCTCTACGATCTGGGCGGCTGGCACATCAATCCCAACCTCCGCTTCGAACTCGAGCGCCAAAGCCACCGGCCGAACCTGAACCTGGGTGCGTGCGATCCGCTGGCGGGACTCTCCGACCCCTGCCTGCTCACCTACGACTCCAACCGCCTGGACACGGCGGCGGTCTACGTCGAGGCGCCGCGCTGGTTCCTCTTCGAGCTGGGCTACCGCGCCACCACGGCCACCATCGTCGGCCCCTCGGGCTACAACCGTCCTTCGTATCGCGCCGCCTTGACCTACAAATTCCGCAATGACGAGAACACCCTCTTCATCTTCTCGTTTATGCGCAACAACTACTTCTACCTGACGCCTCCCAACCTGACGCCCATCACCAACTACGACGAGCGGCAGTTCGGAGTGATGTTTGTGTACAAGTTCGGCAAGCGCCGCTGAGGAGCCGGTGGAAAAAAGCCACGACGAGCGGAAATCGCGCTGGAAGCGGGCGCTGAAGCGCCTGCGGCTGGGGCGTGTGGACCTGCTCATTTCTCTCGTGGTCACGCTGGCCGGCCTGCTGGTGTTCTGGTGGGTGGCGATTGTGGGAGCGAACCGTGGCGCGCTCTCGCTGTTGTACACGGTCGAGTTGCGCTCGCTGGATGCGCGTTTCCTCCTGCGCGGCGCCCGGCCGCACGACCCGCGCATCGTCATCGTGGCCATCGACGAGAATACGCTGCGCAAGCTGGGCGCCTTCCCGGTGGCGCGCGACGCCTATGCCCGGCTCATCGACCGGCTGCACACCGGCGGCGCCCGCACCATCGCCTTCGACCTCGACTTCCCCACCCCCGAGAAGAACGCCGCTCTCGACGCGCTGCGACGGCTGCAGGCGGAGATGGGGAAAGATCCCGCGGCGCTCGCCAGGATCCGCGCCCTCGAGCGCACCAGCGACAACGATGCCATCTTCGCCCAATCGTTGAAGGACGCCGGCAACGTCATCCTGGGGCACATCTTCCTCGACCGCGAACGCACCGAGGGCACCGATCCCAAGGCGGCCGAGGACTATTACAACGTGCTCGCCTGGCAGCCATTCCCCCAAGTCCGCAAGAAGACCGGGGACGGACGCGACTTCGACATGAACGCGGCCTGGGCCCGCTACGGCAACGTGGCATGGGGCATCGAGCCCAACATCCAGATGCTGGCTGAGGCCGCCAAGACTTACGGTTTCTTCAATGCCATCCCGGACGCGGACGGCGTTTACCGCCGCGAGCCGCTGCTCTTCCGCTATCAGGACCAGGACTATTTCCCCTCGCTCTCCCTCCAGGCGGTGAAGGAGTACGAGGGGATCTCCGACCAGGACACCATCGCCTTCATGTCGGAGAACGGCCTGGAGAGCATTCAGCTCGGGCGCCACTTCTTCCGCACCGAACGCGATGGCACCGTGATCATCAACTACGCCGGTCCCTCCAGCACGTATTCGCAGTATTCGATGGTGGACGTGATCGGCGGCGCGGTCCCGGCGCAGGCCTATCGCGACAAGATCGTGCTGGTGGGCGCCACCGCGCTCGGCATCGGCGACCTGCGCGCCACGCCCTTCAAATCCACAGCGATGGGCGTGGAGCTCCACGCCAACACCATCGACAATCTGCTGCATACCGGCGAGCCCGGCCGCAGCTTCCTGCGGCGGGGACTCACCCAGGAGATGGTGGACCTGGCATTCATCCTGGCGCTGGGCCTGGGCATGGGCGCAGTCTTCGCGCACAGCAAGCCGCTGTTTTCGACCCTATCGGCCGTGCTGGCGCTTCTGGTCTTTGGCCTGGCGGTGTACGAAGGCTTCGCGCGCCTGGGCTGGTGGCTGTGGTTCGTTCTGCCGGCGGGCGTGCTGCTCGCCAACTACGCCGGCGTCACCAGCTTCCGCATGATCTTCGAGGAGCGCGAGAAACGGAAGATCCGCAAGACCTTCTCGCAATACGTTTCCCCCGGCGTCATCACCCTGATCGAGCAGGACCCGAAGAAATACTTCCGTACCGGCGGCGAGCTGAAAGAGCTGAGCATCATGTTCGCCGACATCCGGTCCTTCACCACCATCTCGGAGGGCATGAGCCCGGACGAGCTGGTGTTTTTGCTCAACGAGTATCTGGGCGAGATGACCGACATCCTGTTCC
>JAHFUA010000119.1 GCA_023265315.1 Acidobacteriota bacterium
CGCCGTGGCACTGGCCTCGATGCCGTATTCCCCTCCGGTCAGCCAGCGCGGGCCTTGGGTGCTGCCTATGACGAGCACGGAGAACTCCGAATAGCCGCTCACCACCAGCCCATATCCCAAAGCCAGCGCCGCGTTCCATCCTAAGTGAATCCCCCAGGGCAGCCACAAGGAGCGCGTGCGCACGTAGGCCAGCGCCAGCAGCACGCCGATCTCCGCCGTGTTTACCGCTCCCCACAGCGAGGCATGCGGGTTGCGCAGGTGGACCACTCCGAACAGGCAGGAAGTGATCGTGACCGCAGCCGGGGTGCCCACCGCTTCCAGAAGCCGGTGCAGCGGATATCCGCGAAACACGACTTCTTCCACCATGGCCGCGACCAGCAAAGCCCACAAAGCCAGCAGCAGCGTCGCGGGATGCACCCCGGCGTACTCCAGGCGCACGCGTCCCCCTAGCGCCACCACGCCGACCGCCGCGGAAACTATCGCCACGCCAAACAGGGCGCCCGAGGCCGCATCCCGCAGCGCTTCCCCGCCCAATGGCAGACCGGCGGCCGGGAGCAGCGGACTGCGCACCTGGTCGAGCCAGGACAGCAGCGTGGCAAAGCCCCACAGCAACATCACCAGAAGAACGGTTGCGTACAGCGCCCGCCCGAGCGGGGTGAATCCCGCGAGCCCAAAGACAAACCCGGCCAGGACGTAGGCGGCGAGAATCAGCGGCAGCGCTAGCAGGAAACGCAAGATCGCCGGCGGCCGCTTCGCCGAGGCGATGACGATCGGCATCACTGGTTTCCTGCCGGAGCAAGTGTCAAGCCCTCACGCGCCACCTGGAATGCCAGGATCTGCCCACCGTGGGCGCGGATGGCCTCGGCCACCCGCTGCTTCGCCTCCGGCTCCACCTGGAAGACGACGCAGCCGCCCCCGCCGGCGCCGCAGACTTTGGCCGCCAGGCCGCCATTCTTGCGCGCCACGGTCACCAGCTTGTCAATCAACGGGGTGGTGATCCCCGGAGCATTGGTCTTGCGCAGCTTCCACTCCGCGCGCAGCAGGCGCGCCACCTCGTCCCATTGGGCGATCGAGAGGGCGTCGTGCATGGCGCGCGCCACCGCCACAATCTCCTCGAAGTTGCGGCAGACGCGGCGATCGCCGTTGATGTGCGCCTTGAAGACTTCCCAGTTGTTGATGCCCGACTGCCGCGGCGCCCCAGTGTAGACCAGCAAAAAGCGCGCGTCGATTTCTTCCGCCGCCACTGGCACGGCTTCGCGATGGATGCCGTCGGGATCGAGATGAATGGCGTTCACGCCGCCGTAGAGCGCAGGATAGTAGTCCTGGCAGCCGGTGGGGACGCGGATCAGTTGCGCCTCCACGTTCTGCGCCACCAGGCGGATCTCCTCCAGATCGAGCTTGCGGCCCGTCCAGCAGGCGAGCGCCGCGGTGGTTGCGATCATCAGCGCTGACGAGCCCGAGATGCCCGCCCCGGCCGGCGACTCGGAGTGCGTCTCCAACTCGAACCCGCCCTCAGGACAGAAGAAGCGGATCAGATACGCCGCCAGCGGGTGGCGGACTTTCTTCGCTGCGCACAGTTCGGCGCAATCGGCGAAATGGTCCTGGGCGCCGGTGTCCAGCGACTTCAGGTGGATTTTCTTTCCCGCCAGCGGCCGGATGGTGCAGCGCGTCAGCACGCTGACCGCGAAGTTCACCGTCACCGCTCCGGGATGGAACAGGTAGAGCGGCCAGATGTCCACCGTGCCCCCGGCGAGGTCCACCCGGCAGGGAGCGAGGGCAGAGAGGGATTCACGTTCTGCCATAGCGCTTTTGTATCACGGCTCATGCTCTCCACCCCTGCTACCCGAGTTGCTGCGGGTTCGTCTAAACTGCGAATACCCGTCTGCTCCCGGGGGTGAACTTTCGGTGCACCCGCTTCGTAACGACACTGAGTCTGCCGCAAGAGGAGAACCAGATGCGTCCTGTCCTGGTGTTGTACCTGCTGTTGATGTTACTTCTGCCGGCACTGGCGGCCACACCACCCGCCGCTGACCTCGCTGCCCGCCGCAAAGCCTTGACCGATCTGCTCGCCGAGCAGTGGGAATACACCCTCAAGACCAACCCGGAGTATGCCTCCATCCTGGGCGACAAGCGCTACAACGATCAGCTCTCCGATGTCTCACTGAAGGCAGTGCTGGCCGATCTGGAGATGACCCGCAAGTTCCTGGCGCGCTTTGAGGCCATCGACACCACCGGCTTTCCCGAGCAGGAAGCGCTCAACAAGGCGCTGATGGTTCGCGACCTCAAGCGACAGCTCGAGTTCGCTCCCTTCAAGGAATGGGAGATGCCGGTGACGCAGATGAGCGGACCGCACCTGGAGATGCCGCAACTGGTCGCGCTGCTCGCCTTCACCAACGTGAAGGACTACCAGGACTACATCGCCCGCCTGCGCAAGTTTCCCAAGGTGATGGACGACACCATGGACCACATGCGCCACGGCATGGCTGACCACCTGATGCCGCCGCGCTTCCTGCTGGAGAAGGTGGCGACGCAAGCCGACAACATCGTCACCGCCGAGCCGGAGAAGAGCCCCTTTGCGCAGCCTCTGGCCAAGTTCCCCGACTCCATCTCCGAGGCCGACCGCAAGCGGCTGCACGACGAGACCCTCGCCGCCATCCGCGAGTCAGTGAACCCCGCGTACGTAAAGTTCGCCAAGTTCGTGCGCGAGGAGTACGCGCCCAAAGGCCGCACCGAGGCCGGCATCTGGTCGTTGCCCGACGGCAGCCCCCGCTACGCCGCCCTGGTCAGGCGCAGCACCACCACCGACCTCACGCCGGAAGAGATCCACCAGATCGGGCTCAAGCAGGTGGCGGAGCTGGAAGCGCAGATGCTGGCCATCGCCCGGAAGGTCGGCTACAAAGACCTGAAGACCCTAAACGCCGACATCGAGAAGGACCCCAAGCTGCACGCCCACTCGCGGCAGCAGATCCTCGATCTCTACCGCAGCTACACCGACACCATGTGGAAGCAGCTCCCCACCGCCTTCGGACGTCTGCCCGAGGCGAAGCTGGAGGTGATGCCTATCGAGGAGTTCCACGAGAAGGAAGCCGCCACCCACTACAACCAGGGCACGCCCGACGGCTCCCGCCCGGGACACGTGATGGTCAACACTGGCGACTTCGAGCGCCGCAAGCTGATCAGCATCGAATCCACGGCCTATCACGAGGGCGTGCCCGGCCATCACATGCAGATCTCCATCGCGCAGGAGTTGCCCACGCTTCCGCCTTTCCGCCAGCACGCCTTCTACGGCGCCTTCGTCGAAGGCTGGGCGCTCTACTGCGAGAAGCTGGGCAAGGAGATGGGCTTCTACAAGGACCCGTACAGCGACTACGGCCGCCTGCAGGATGAGATGCTGCGCGCCATCCGCCTGGTGGTGGACACCGGCTTCCACTACCAGCGCTGGACCCGGCAGCAGGTGGTGGACTACTTCCACGCGCACTCCGCCATCGACGAGCCCGACGTGCAGTCGGAGACCGATCGCTACATCGCCTGGCCGGCGCAGGCGCTCAGCTACAAGATCGGCCAGCTCAAGATCCTGGAGCTGCGCGAGCGCGCCCGCAAGCAACTGGGCGACAAGTTCGACCTGCGCGCCTTCCACGACGAGGTGCTGGGCGCCGGCGCTCTGCCGTTGAGCGTGCTGGAAAACAGAATTGGCGAATGGATCGTCGCCCAGAACCAGGGCACGGGCGGGACGGCGGTGGCGAAGTAGAGGCGTTTAGCGGGCGTCTGAGCCCGCTGCCGATATCCCGAGCGCAGCGAGGGATCTTGGGTTTCGCGTTGGCCCCCGCTGACGGCTGAGTGCTACTCCAGATTCAGCGCCCGCCTGAAACTGCCGCGCTCCTTCATGATCTTGTCCTGTAGCAGCATGATGGCATAGATCAACTGCTCAGGGCGGGGAGGGCAGCCGGGTACGTACACATCCACGGGAATCACCTGATTCACGCCTTGCACCAGGGCGTAGTTGTTGTACACGCCGCCGGAGGTGGCGCAGGCGCCCATGGAGATGACCCACTTGGGTTCCGGCATCTGCTCGTAAAGTTGCTTGATCACCGGCGCCATCTTCTGCGAGACGCGGCCGGCGATGATCATCAGGTCGGATTGCCGTGGCGACGGCCGAAAGACCTCCGCTCCGAAGCGCGCGATGTCGAAGCGCGCCGCCCCCATGGACATCATCTCGATGGCGCAGCAGGCCAGGCCGAAGGTCATGGGCCAGAGCGAGTTCTTGCGTACCCAGTTGACGGCCTTGTCGAGCTGGGTCAGGAGCACGCCTTCAGGCTGGTCGTAGCCGAAGGTCACCGCGCGGATGCGCTGTGGGTCATGCTCGGAGCCGGCCAGGTTGTCGAATCGCTCTTCTCCAAGCGCGCTCGGGATGGGATCTGTCTCGCGGGCCATAACAGTATTTTAGATGATGCGAGATCACGTGTCAGGGCACGACTTCAGTCGGGCCGAACAATACTTAACAGAATTGTCATCCTGAGCGACGCCCGACCTGAGCTTGCGAAGGGAGGGCAAGCGAAGGATCTTGGTGTTGTGCGAGAACGGTTGAGGAAATTCCGATCCCTCGCGTCGTGCTCGCCTCGCCGGGGCGCGGCTCGCGCTCACGCGGGATGACAATTCACAAAATAGCCTTGTACGGCACAGCTAAAGCTGTGCCCCTTCGAAAGATTAGAGACGCAGTGTGCTTTTGCCTCAGCGCGCTGAGTGCTGACTGCAGAGTGCCGACCGCTGCCCTAGTAAACCTTATCCTTCGCCTGCTTGTCGTAGAAGATGGTCTTGCCGTCCGAGAGTTTATTGGTCAGGGTCTTGCCATCGTCGGAGAGCGTCCAGGTGTCGGTTTCCATCCAGTCGGTGTCGGCGACCTCGGCGTGAATCACGTGGTGCATCCGCACCTGCAGGACGTTTTTGCTGGTCCAGCGGGCGCTGGCGTATGCGATTTCGTTTGCGGTGGCATACACCTTGCCCTCTTTGCCATTGGTGACATAGTCTTGGTTCTGGAAGGGCTGGGTCGCGTCGGCATTGAGGAAGTAGGCGAAGTGGATCTGGTAGGGCGACTGCAGCACCACCAGCACCGTCTCCGGCCGCCAGTCAGGAGCGCCCTTGCTCTTACTCAGGTTCAGCTTCCAGGTCCCGGAGAAATCGACCTGCCTGTCCTTGGTTGCCGCCAGGGCGCCCGCGACCGCCAGCGCCAGCAGCAGCACCGTTACTGCATTCCTGCTTGCACCCTTCATGGGATCAGCACCACCTTCCCGAACATCGCGCTTTTTTCCAGCCGCTCGTGGGCGGCGCGGGCTTCGCTCAAGGGGAAGCTCTTGTCCACTACCGGCCGTAAGCGTCCGCTGAAGACGTGCCTCAGGCCCTCGTGGAAGTCGGCCATGGTGCCCATGTAGGAGCCGAGGAGCGAGTACTGGCGGGAAAACAGGAAGCGTATGTCCACGCCCACCTCGGGCCCGGTGGTGGCGCCGCAGGTGACCAGCGTGCCCCCCGGCTTCAGCGACTTCATGCACTCCTCCCACACCGCTTTGCCCACGTGCTCGAAGACGATGTCCACGCCTTCCTTGCCGGTGATCTTCCTCACCTCTTCCGAGATCTTCTGCTGGTAGTGGTTGATGGTGAAATCAGCGCCCAGTTCGCGTCCTTTTTCCAGCTTGCGCTCGTCGCCGGCGGTGGTGATGACGCGGCAGTTGAACAGCTTGCCGATCTGGATGGCGATCGAACCCACGCCCGAGCCGGCGCCGATCACCAGCACCGTCTGCCCCGGCTGGATCCGGGCCCGTGCCACCAGCATGTGCCAGGCGGTCACCAGCACCAGCGGCAGCGCCGCCGCCTGCTCGAAGCTCAGGTTGTCGGGGATAGGCACCACGTTCACCCGCGCCGTGGCCAGCAGCTCGCAGTTGCCGCCGTCCACGCGGTTGCCCAGCACCGAGTATTGCCGGCAGAAGTTCTGCTGCCCGGAGGTGCAGTGCACGCAATGATTGCAGAAGACCATGGGCGCCAGCAGCACGCGCTGGCCGGGTTTAAGGTCGGTTACGTACTCGCCTGTTTCGGCCACTTCGCCGGCCACGTCGCTGCCGTTGATGTGCGGCAGCGGCGCCTGGCCCACGCCCTTGCGCAGCCAAAGGTCGAGGTGATTCAGGGCGCAGGCCTTGACGCGCACCAGCACCTGGTCGCGCCGCGGCCTGGCGTCGGGCACATCTTCGTATTGGAGGACTTCCGGACCGCCGTACTGATGGAAGCGAACCGCTTTCATGTCGCGCTCCCTCTGGATGAAAACATATAACGGTATCACAGAGGCGGCAAAGCACTCAGCACTGAGCGTCGGGCAAGGCGGACGGAGACGCCCGGATTGACTTATCCCCCCGCCGCGCACTAACATCCGACCCCTTACAGGGGGCTGAGGGCGCCACTTGATCGGCCGGACGATCGCGCACTATCGCATCATCGACAAGCTGGGTGGCGGCGGCATGGGCGTGGTCTATAAGGCCGAGGACACGCGCCTGCGCCGTTTCGTGGCCCTCAAGTTCCTGCCGCCCGAGTTCTCCCGCGATCAGCAATCCATCGACCGCTTTCTGCGCGAGGCTCGCGCCGCTTCCGCCCTCAACCACCCCCACATCTGCACCATCTACGACGTGGGCGAGTTCGAGGAAGAGCACTTCATCGTCATGGAGTACCTCGAAGGCCAGACGCTGAAGCACCGCATCCAGGGCAAGCCCTTGCGCCTGGAGCAAGTGCTGGAGCAGGCCATCGAGATTGCCGACGCGCTCGAAGCCGCCCACTCCGCCGGCATTGTCCACCGCGACATCAAGCCCGCCAACATCTTCCTCAGCACTCGCGGCGTGAAGATTCTCGACTTCGGGCTGGCCAAGCTGACGCGCCACCTGCAGCCGGTGGCCGAAGCCGTGGGCGCCTCCGCCATGCCCACCGCCGTCACCCACGACCACCTCACCAGCCCCGGTACCGCTCTGGGCACCATCGCCTACATGTCTCCCGAGCAGGCGCTGGGCGAAGACCTGGACGCGCGCACCGACCTGTTCTCCTTCGGCGTGGTGCTCTACGAGATGACCACCGGCGTGCTGCCTTTCAGCGGCAATACCTCGGCGGCAATCTTTAACGCCATCCTGAGCAAGCCGGCAGAATCGCCGCTCTACCTCAAGCCTGACCTGCCGCCGGAGCTGGAGCGCATCATCAACAAAGCCCTGGAGAAAGAGCGCGACCTGCGCTGCCAGACCGCGGCTGAGATGCGCGCCGACCTGAAGCGGCTAAAGCGCGATACCGATTCCTCGCGCGCCGCCGTGGCCCGCGCCCTGCCGCAAGCCCCGCAGACTGCCGCGCGCGATTCTTCCGGCAAGATCGCCGCCGCCGTACGGCCCCGCGCTGGGCTGTCGCCGCTCACCGCTGCCGTGGTCGCGGTGGTAGCACTCGCCGTTGGCCTGTTGGCCGGAAAGTTGCTGTTCCAGACGACGCCTCCGGAGCCGCCGGTATACCACCAGCTCACCTTCCGCCGAGGGACGGTGCGCGCGGCGCGTTTCGCACCCGACGGCCAGACCATCCTCTACAGCGCGGCCTGGCAAGGGAACCCCTCGGAAATCTTCACCGCGCGTCCGGAAGGTCCGGAGTCGCGCTCCCTGGGGCTGAGCCACGCACAACTGCTCTCTGTCTCGTCCAGCAGCGAACTGGCCGTCCTGCTCGACAGCCGGCCGCTGAGCACCTGGGTGAACGTAGGCACGCTGGCGCGCATGCCGCTCTCCGGAGGCGCCCCGCGGCCAGTGGTCGAGCAGGTGCAGTGGGCCGACTGGTCCCCCGACGGCACCAACCTCGCCGTCGTACGCGATGTAAACGGCCGGAACCGCCTGGAGTACCCCGTGGGCAAGGTGCTCTACGAGACCGGCGGCTGGGTCGGCCACCCGCGGGTTTCTCCCAAGGGCGACATGGTCGCCTTCCTCGATCACCCGGTGCAGGGCGACGACAGCGGCGGCATCGCGGTGGTGGATCTGAACGGGAAGAAAAGCAAGCTTACCGGCGACTTCTATAGCGCCCAAGGGCTGGCCTGGTCGCCCGACGGCAAGGAAGTGTGGTTCACCGCCAGCAAGAGCGGAGTGGACCGGCCGCTCTACGCCGTCTCTCTTTCCGGCCGCGAGCGCCTGGTGGCGCGCATGCCCGGCACCTTGTCGCTGCTCGACATCTGGAAGGACGGGCGCATCCTGCTCAACCGCGCAAGTTGGCGCCGCGAGCTCATCGGGCTTCTGCCCGGCGCGTCCAAGGAGCGCGACCTTTCGTGGCTCGATTACTCCTATCCCGCCGACCTTTCCGCCGACGGCAAGACCCTGCTGTTCGATGAGGAAGGGGGAGGCGGTGGCCAGATGTACTCCAAAACTGGCGGTCTCACCTACGCGGTCTATGTTCGCAAGACCGACGGCTCACCCGCGGTGCTGCTCGGCGCCGGCGGCTCCGTGGCCCTCTCGCCCGACGAGAAGTGGGCCATCGCCCAGCCCCAGACCACGCCCGCGCAGTTTGTCCTGCTGCCCACCGGCGCCGGCGAATCCCGCCAGTTGACCAAGGATGACATCAACCACGCCTGGGCCAAGTGGCTTCCCGACGGCAAGCATATTGTCTTCACCGGCAATGAGCCCGATCACGGCGTGCGTTTCTACGTGCAGGACATCAATGGCGGAAAGCCGCGTACCTTCAGCCCGGAAGGCGTGCACGCCACCGCCTTCGTGATCTCCCCCGACGGCCGCTACGTGGCTGGGATCGGCCCCGACCAGCACGGGTACCTCTATCCCATCGCGGGGGGCGACCCCAAGCCCGTGCAGGGGCTTCCGCCCGGTGAACAGCCCGTTGCCTGGAGCAATGATGGTCGCTTCCTGTACACCTACCGCCCGGGTGAACTCCCCACCCAGGTTTCCAAACTCGATCTCAACACCGGCCAGCGCGCGCCCTTCAAGCAACTCGTGCCCTCCGACCTCGCCGGCGTCGAGACCATCGGTCCAATCCTGTTGACCCCGGACGGCAAGACCTGCGTGTACGGCTATCACCGCACGCTGTCCGATCTGTACCTCGTGGAAGGGCAGAAATAACCGGCTAAGCGGTTGTCGAGTGGAGCAGGCTTCAGGCCTGCCGCGAGTGCGACCTTATGCGCAATCCCTGTGCGCAACCAGCGGTACCTAAGGAATACTCACTGCCCGCAAGCGCGACGCCGCGCTCTCCGAGGTCACCGGGGTGAAGTACACCTCTTTGAAGCTGTACGACTTTGCCTTCTTCTCCAGGATGGGCAGGATCTCGATGTGCCAGTGGTAATCGTCGTCGATGGTCTTCCAATAATCGAGCACGTCGGAGCGGTGCATGGTGTTGGGAGAGCTGTGCAGCACCATGTGGAAGTTCTCCGTGATGGTGCGGATGCGCTGCAAGGTCCGCCGCAGCAGCACCGCCAGGTCGCGGGCGGAGCCGCCGCGCAGCACGCTGCGCTCGAACGAAGCCTCGTGGTTGCGGGGCATGATCCAGGTCTCGTAGGGAACCCGCGGCGCGTAGGGGCACACGGCAATGTAGTCGCCGCGGCTCTCCACCACCCGCACCCCCTGCTGCTCTTCCTGTGCCAGAATGTCGCAGAACACGCAGCGCTCCTTCTGCGTGAAGTACTCCTTGCCGGAACGCAGCTCGTAGAGCACACGGCGGGGGACGAAGGTGGTCGCCGTGAGCTGCGAGGTGGGATGATCGGCTTCCTGCCCCGCCACCGTGCCGTGGTTCTTGAACACAGTGACGTACTTTAAGCGGCGGTCCTTCTTGAGGTCCTGGATGCGCTGGCCGGTGAGCACCAGGAACTGCGCCACCTCGGCGTCTGTGGCCACCCAGAGATGGCGGTCGTGGCGCGGGTTCTCGATCAGCACCTCGTGGGCGCCCACCGGACGCATCTTGTCATAGAGGCCGTCGCCCTGGCGCAGCGGATCGCCTTCGATGTGGTAGAGGGCGTGGGGATGCACCACCGCCCGCGCCGACCAGGGTCCGCCGTCCAGCGACGGCATGGAGGAGATCACATGCGGCGAACGCAGGGCATCGGGGCAGTAAGGACAGGAATCTCGCCCTTCCGGTTCCACCTCGACATCGTCGCCGGTGATCACCCAGGAGCGCGTGATGGGATCCTTGCGCAGTTCCATAGAAGCAGTTGTCAGTAGCCAGTAGTCAGTCGCCCGTTAGATGCACTGATATTACAGCAAAACACCAGCGGCGCGCCGACGTCAACTCGGAGGGCACCGCGAAAACATTGCGGAATCAAACTGGCGACTGACTACCGGCGACTGGCGACTGCTTTGTTATAATCCGCCGAAAGCTGCGCGAATGAATGAGCCCTCCACGCCGCTGATGCGGCAATACGCCGCCATCAAAAAAGAATATCCCAACACCCTCCTGTTCTTCCGCCTGGGAGATTTCTACGAGCTGTTCTTCGAGGATGCGGTCGTGGCCGCGCGCGAGTTGCAGATTCAGCTCACCTCCCGCAACAAGGAAAAGGGCGTGGCCGTGCCCATGTGCGGCGTGCCCTATCACTCGGCGGAGAACTACCTGCTGAAGCTCATCCGCAAGGGATTCCGGGTCGCCATCTGCGAGCAGATGGAGGACCCGCGCCTGGCCAAGAAGCTGGTGCGGCGCGAAGTCACACG
>JAHFUA010000013.1 GCA_023265315.1 Acidobacteriota bacterium
GCCGCTCCAGCGGTCTGGCCGAGTTCAACCACGCCATCGAAGGCGAGGAAGGCCTGCGCATCCTCGACCTGGGCCCCACTTCTCCCGCCAACATCGCCTATCTCACCGGCCTGGGGCACAAGGTCTATAACGAAGACGTGCTCCAGGAATCGGAAGACCCCTCGCTGGTGGTGCCGGCCGAGGATGGCCGTTCTACCCGCGACGCCGACCGCTTCCTGGCCGAGAACCTGGTGTACGGCAACGCTACCACCTTCGATGCCATCCTGTGCTGGGACATCCCCGACTACTTGCACGAGGCCCTGGTCAAGCCCATGGTGAACCGCATTCACCGCCTCCTGCGCCCCAAGGGCATCCTGCTGGCCTTCTTCCACACCCGCGACGCTGGCCCCGACGCCCCCTACTACCGCTACCACATCGCCGGGGAAGACACGCTCGAGCTCCAGATCGGGCCCTGCTTCCGCCTGCAACGCGTCTTCAACAACCGCCACATCGAAAACCTCTTCCGCGACTACTCGTCGATCAAGTTCTTCCTCGCCCGCGACAACGTCCGGGAAGTGCTGGTACTCAGATAATCGGGAGATCGGATCATCGGGTCATTGAAACTCGCTTTTTTCGATCACCCGATGACCCGATCACCCGATGTCCCGATGGGCACAATTGACACGCGCGTTTTGCCGATCAGGAACGACGTCACCCGGGGCGATTGCAAGGCCGCCATCACCAGCCCCTGGAACGCGCGCGGGACCGACGCCAGCCGCCGCAACCATCCCGCATGGCGGAACAACGGACGCAACTCGCGCTCATACTGGCTGCGATAGATCGCAGCCGCCTCGACCACTGACCTCTTCCCCGCCAGCGCCGACGCGGCCATCGCGCCGCTGCGCAGCGCCAGCGAGATCCCGTCGCCCACGAAGGGATCGATGAACCCGGCGGCGTCGCCCGCGAACAATACCCCGCCCTCTTCCGCCTGGGGAGGCGCGAAGACCAGGGGCGAGGTGGCCACTGTCTCCGATGCCTGCTGCCACGCCCGGCTGCGCTCCGAGAGCTTGGGTTGGAGCGCCAGCACCTGCTCGATCGAATGGGCGCTCCCCGCCCGCACCATGGCGCATGCATTCACCTGTCCGTCGCCCAGCGGCTGCACCCCGCAGTAGCCGCCGGCGAAAAAGTACAGGTCCACGGACGAGGCCGGCCCTTGCTCGCGGAAGTGCGCCTTCCAGCCCACCCATTTTTCCCGCTGCCGCCGGGCGAGCCGGCTGCGCCGCAGGTTCGACCAGCGTCCGCTGGCGTTGACCACCCCCCGCGCGCTGTAATCCCCCGCCGTAGTTTCGATAACGAAGGGTCCCGCGCCGGTGATGGCGCGCGCTTCCACCTGCTGGCGGCAATCGGCGCCACATTCGGCCGCCAGGCGCCACAGTGCGTCGTCCAATTCGTAGCGCGAGATGGCCGCCCCTGCCGGCGAGAGCGCGGCTTCCGCCACCGCAGTCGCGGCAAAGATGCGGGCGTGCGCGATGCGCGGCGCCCGATGGACGAGATCGTCCAAACCCAGGGCCGCGAGCAGCGCCACTCCCTCTGGCGAGATGAATTCACCGCAGACCTTGTGGCGGGGGAAGCGTCCGCGCTCCAGCAGCAGCACCCGCGCCCCACGCCGCGCCGCGGTGATGGCCACCGCCGTCCCCGCCGGCCCGCCGCCGATGATGGCTAAGTCGAACCACATGAGTTCAGACGCGCTCTCCGCGTCAGATTGTAAGCCGCGGCCCCACCCGCGGCGGGCGAGAGCCTGCCCTGAGCCAAGCCGCAGGGGCGCCCGCCCCGCTGATCTATCCCATCATGACTCAAGGACGCATCCGGTCAATGGCCCCATGACCCGATCCGCCGATGTTCCGATTCGACTAAGATGTTGTACTCTCTTCCTTATAGGCGGCGTCGCCGAACCAACCAAAGCTGCCGCGCCGACATCTGGGTGGATATCGCTCCCCCAACGAGGCTTGCTATGAAGCGCACAGCGTCTCTCATCGTCATTTCTGTGGTGCTGGTTGCCGTCCCCGGCTGGGGAGCGGCGCTGGGCACGGCCGCCGGCACCGTGATCCCGTCGCAAGTGCAGCAGATCATCAGCGTCGACTACCGCCAACTGGCGGCATCTCCCACCGCGCTGGCGCTCAAGGCCAAAGTGCTGCCCCAGAATCTGAAAGAACTGGAGACGGCGCTGCACGGCGTGGGCATCGATCCCGACAAGGACGTGGATTCGCTGACCTTCGCGTCCTTCCGCACCCAGGACAAGGCGCTGCACGTCATCGGCATTGCCCAGGGACAATTCAGCCGCCCCAAGATCATCAAAAGCATGCGCGCTAAGAAGATCAAGCCCACCAAGTATCACACCTCATTCCTCTACCCCATGGCGGGCGGCATGCAGGTCACGTTCCTGGATAGTTTCACGATGTTGTTTGGCGACAACTCCGCCGTCGAGGCCTCGCTGGATGCGCGCGACGGCAACGCCGAGAGCCTGGCCGCGAACAGCCAGATGTCCGACCTGGTGCGCTCCGCCGACCAGGGCGCGGTGTGGAGCGTGCTCGACGCCGCCGGCACCCAGAACATGATGCGCTCCACCCTGGGCGACGCCGCCCGCCTGGCTGACTACGATACTGTCAAGAAACGCCTGCTGGGCTCTATCTACACCATGGACTTCACCCACGGCGTCAAGTTCGACCTCAGCGTGCTGACCTCCGACTCCATGACTGCGGCCACCATGTCGTCGCTGCTGCGCGCCGGCATGATGTTCAAGAGGATGAACGCCACCGGGGTGGAGAAGATGGCGCTCGACAACGTCACCGTAGACAACGACAGCGAACACCTGCTGGTCCACTTCAAGACCGACGACGACAAGTTCCAGTCGCTGTTGCAGTCACCCCTGTTCACCGCGATCGCCAGATAGGAGTCAGCGGGTCGAGACTTAGCTTGCTAGTTTCCCCGGGTTGGTGCCAGGGCCCGGCCTTCAGCCGTGCAGCAACCCTCATCAAAGAGGGGTGTCATTCCGAGCGAAGCGAGGAATCCATGCATTAGACTATCGAGGGATGGTGTAGGGACAAAACCCATCTTCTTTAGCCTGCCGAGTTCCTTAAAGCGATTCGTCATTTGCACGCATAGAAAGATACATAGATTCCTCGCTTCGCTCGGAATGACACTTTGGAGGGATGGATGGTTCCGCGCGCGTGCAGCGAGGGCGGTTATGGCTGATACGAACTGAATGCCAACTGCTCCCCCTGAAACTTCCTTCCGCTGCCCACATCCAATCCCCATGCTCTTCGAAGGCAACGAGCGCAAGCAACTCGAGCGCAAGATGCTGGAGGCAGGGCGTCTGCCGCCGGGCCAGGCCGCCACGTTGAAATGGCCGGTGCTGCACGAAGGATCGGTGCCGCGCTTCGATCCCGCGCGCTGGGACTTCCGCATCGCCGGACTGGTGGAGGAGCCGGTGCGGCTCACCTGGGAAGAATTCAACCGCCTGCCCAAATCTACCGTGACCAGCGATTTCCACTGCGTCACGCGCTGGAGCCGCTTCGACAACCGCTGGCAGGGCGTGCTCTTCCGCGACCTGCTGAAGCTGGTGAAGCTCCAGCCGGGCGCCGCTTACGTGCTGGTGCACGCCGAGCAGGGCTACACCGCCAACGTGCCCCTGGCCGACCTCGACCGCGACAATGTCCTGTTCGCCACCCACCACGACGGCCAGCCGCTCCTGCCTGAGCACGGCTATCCGCTGCGGCTGATCGTGCCCCACCTCTATGCCTGGAAATCAGTGAAGTGGGTGCGCGGCCTGGAGTTCGGCGACCGCGACCTGCCCGGCTTCTGGGAGCAGAACGGGTATCACATGTACGGGGACCCGTTCCGAGAGCAGCGATTTGATACGGATTGAGTCATTTGGCCATTGAGTCATTGAGCAAGAACATCGTGCTGGAGAATCACTTCTTCCAGCATTGCAGAAGTCCAGGGCTGCCTTCTATTGATCTGGGCCCGGCGGCGGCTTAGCAGACCTACTGTCTTGAAAAGGGCAGGCTCCAGGTTGGGCACTCGCGGGAGTCTTGGGCACAAAGCCCCACGCTTGCGGGGTAGATGCATTCTCCCTCGACTCAGGGCTAAAGCCCCTCGCTCGGGATGACAGTCGCATCAGGTCATTCGCTCCGCCGCGCTTCGGCTTCCGCCAGCCAGCCACGCCGTAACCCTTCCGCAGGCACGCTCGACAGGTAGGGCTTGATATCCAGGATGGGCGTGCCGTCGAGCATATCGACGCCCCGGACGTGCAGCGTCCGTCCCTCCCGCCGCAGGAGTTCGACGACCGTGAGGCCAACGGGATTCGGGCGTCGCGGGGAGCGCGTCGCGAACACGCCGTGCGGCCGGTCGTCGCTCGGCGGCGTGCTCAGCAGGTCGAAGCCCTGGGCGCGGTCGAATTCCCAGAGAACAAACAGGTGGGAGAAACCCTCGATGTCAGTGAGTCCCGGCTCGAACTCGGGCAAAACGTCCAGCGTTCCCTCGGCCTCGTGCTTAGCGCCGAGTCCTTTGGGGATTTCCCTGGATTCTTTGAAGGGACCTCGCACAAATCCGATGGGGCGTGAGGTAAACATGCGGAACATTCTATCCGCCGTACTTCGCTCGCGTTCAGTCGCCCGCCGCGGCGGGCTCCCTGGCGCTCCCTGAGCTGTCAGGATCAGCGAACCCACCACTGACGTGGTGGGCTAACATACGCCGCGCCCCTCGACTTCGCTCGGGGCAGGCTCTACAGCGCTGGTGTGGCTTCTGGCAGCAGAATAGGTACCACATGTATGGAGATCCGTTCAGAAGGAGGGGTTTGATACGGATTTGTAATTTCAAATTTGTAATTTTGTAATTTGGGGGCGTGCGTCGGCGCGCCTCTGAATTTGCAAATTACCAATTACAAATTACCAATTCTACTTTTTGACGATCGGGCTATAGCCCTCGCCGGCCAGGCGGCCGCGCATGGCTTCCGCGTCTTTGATGTCGTTGAACGGCCCCACCTGCACGTGAAACAGCGAGTCGCTCGGCGGGTTGCCGGCCAGGAAGACGGGATAATTCTTCTTCCGCAGGGCGCCCGCCAGCGCTTCCGCATCTTCCTTCTTGCTTACCGCCGCCACCTGCACTACGTAGGCGGAAGCATGCGGCGTCTCCGGCGCTGGCGCGCTGGCTGCCGGAGCTGGGGCCGGAGCCGATGCGGGCGGCGTGAGCTGCGGGTTGGCCTCCTTCTGCTCCACGGTCTTGTAGAAGGTGAGGTCATTGGCCGGCGCGGCATTGGCAGCTTCCGCCGGAGCGCCGCTGGTGGCCTTGGGTTTGGCGGCATTCGTTGCCGCTCCCGGTGACCCCGCTTCCGCCGTCATGGCGGTCGGGCCCAGGCTGCGTCCCAGCGTATATCCCAGCCCGAAGAAGATCCCACACACCACTACCAGTGCGAAGAACAATCCCACCAGCCGTCCCGTTCCCAAGCTGATCTCGACTTCCTGACTCGCGCCCATATGCCTCCCTCTGGGGGCATGATATGCCAGCGCCGCAGCCAATGCTTATTGGCGCAATTGGTTCAGGGGAAAGCAGCCGTCAGTGCTCCCCGCCGCGTGTTATGCTTTTCTTATCCGTGGAGACATGTTGCAGAAGCGCATCGACGATCACGCCATCATCTCGCCCGAATCCATGCGCGAGGCGGAGGACATCTTTCACACCCATCTCAAGCGGGTGGGGCTGAAGCTGACCGATCAGCGCGACACCATCCTGTGCACCTTCCTGGAAACCCGCGCCCACCTCTCCACCGACGAACTCCACGGGTTGGTGAAGAAAAAAGACGCGCGTATCGGCATCACCACCGTCTATCGAACGCTCAAGCTGCTGGCCGCCTGCGGCCTGGCTAGCGAGGTCGCCTTCCACGACGGCGTGGCCCGCTTCGAGCACCAGTACAACCGCCGCAGCCATCACCACATGGTGTGCACCGCTTGCGGCAGCTCCGTCGAGTTCTTCTCCCCCGAGATCGGCCGCCTGGAGCAGGAGATCGGCCGCAAACACCACTACTTCACCACCCGCCACACCTTCCAGATCTACGGCATCTGCGAAAACTGCCGTAGGAAATCATCTTCGCGCACGGCGTAGAGCCGCCGCCCCGCAGCCCTGGTAGCCCCTGGCACTGAGTGTCGCCTGGGATTGGTGCATCCGATCGACTCTACCCGCCCGGATTTCTTCCCGCCTTACCTCTTGACACAAAGCAGGGCGCCTCCGTATACTTAGCACTCCTTACTGCTGACTGCTAACAATGCTGGACAGGAAACTTAACTGTTTTCAAGTGACAGAAAATACACTGGTTATGAAAGGAGTACATCAGAATGGCAACCAAGTTTACTCCCCTGCATGACCGCATTCTGGTCAAGCGGATCGAGGAACAGGAGACCGTCCGTGGCGGCATCATCATCCCCGACACGGCCAAAGAGAAGCCGCAAGAGGGCGAAGTGATCGCCGTGGGCAAAGGCAAAATCAACGAAGACGGCAAGGTTTTCCCGCTGGACGTCAAGCACGGCGATCGCATCCTGTTCGGCAAGTACGCCGGCACGGAGGTCAAGATCGACGGCGAGGAATTCCTGATCATGAAGGAGGACGAGGTCCTGGGCATCGTCTCGGGTGCGTCCAAGCCGGCCGAGCGCGAGAAGGCGGGAGCGCGGCGATAAGCCACACATCCAGCCCAGGCGGAAACGGCAACACATCCGGGCACCCAGCGCCCAAAGCAAAGTTTCACGAGGAGAGATAACCAATGGCAAAGCAGATCGTACATGGTGAAGAGTCGCGGCAGGCCATCCTGCGCGGCGTCAACATCCTGGCGGACGTAGTCAAGGTCACGCTCGGCCCCAAGGGCCGCAACGTGGTCTTGGAGAAGAAATTCGGCTCCCCCACCATCACCAAGGACGGGGTGACGGTCGCCAAGGAAATCGAACTCAAGGACGCGCTGGAGAACATTGGGGCGCAGATGGTGCGGGAGGTGGCATCGAAGACCTCGGACGTGGCCGGCGACGGCACCACCACGGCCACCGTGCTCGCCCAGGCCATCTACCGTGAGGGCGCGAAGACCGTGGCCGCTGGCGCCAACCCTATGGCGCTGAAGCGCGGCATCGAGAAGGCCATCACCACCCTCTGCGGCACGCCCGACAAGGAAGGCAACCGCGGCAAGGGCGTGCTCGATGATTTCTCGCAGAAGGTCACCGGCGCCATGATCGCCCAGGTGGGTACTGTCTCCGCCAACAACGACGAAACCATCGGCAACATCATCGCCGAGGCCATGAATAAGGTGGGCAAGGACGGCGTCATCACCGTCGAGGAATCCAAGACGCTGGAGACCCAGCTCGAAGTGGTCGAGGGCATGCAGTTCGACCGCGGCTATCTCTCGCCCTACTTCGTCACCGACCCCGAGCGCATGGAAGCGGTGCTGGAAGACCCCTACATCCTGATCTACGAGAAGAAGATCAGCTCGATGAAGGACTTGCTGCCGCTGCTGGAGCAGATCGCCAAGAGCAGCAAGCCGCTGCTGATCGTGGCTGAGGACGTCGAGGGCGAGGCCCTGGCGACTTTGGTGGTGAACAAATTGCGCGGCTCGCTGCAGGCCCTGGCCGTCAAGGCTCCCGGCTTCGGCGACCGCCGCAAGGCCATGCTGCAGGATATCGCCATCCTCACCGGCGGCAAGGCCATCACCGAGGATCTGGGCATCAAGCTGGAGAACGTGCAGATGCAGGACATGGGCCGCGCCAAGAAAGTCACGGTGGACAAGGACAACACCACCATCGTCGAGGGCCGCGGCAAGACCGCCGAGATCGAGGGCCGGGTGAAAGAGATCCGCGCCCAGATCGACAAGACCACCTCGGACTACGACCGCGAGAAGCTGCAGGAGCGGCTGGCCAAGCTGGTCGGAGGCGTGGCGGTGATCAAGGTCGGCGCCGCGACCGAGACCGAAATGAAGGAGAAGAAGGCCCGGGTCGAGGACGCCATGCACGCCACCCGCGCAGCCGTCGAAGAGGGCATCGTGCCCGGCGGCGGCGTGGCCCTGGTGCGCTGCGTCCCGGCGCTCGACAAGCTCAAGCTCGAGGGTGATGAGCAGATCGGCGTCAACATCGTCAAGCGGGCGCTGGAAGAGCCGCTGCGCCAGATCGCCGAGAACTCCGGCGAGGAAGGCGCCATCGTGGCGGGCAAGATCCGCGAGTCGAAGAGCCCCAACTTCGGCTTCAACGCCCTGACCGGCGACTTCGAAGACCTGGTCAAGGCAGGCGTGATCGACCCCACCAAGGTGACGCGCACCGCGCTGCAGAACGCCGGCTCGATCGCGTCGCTAATGCTGACCACCGAAGCGCTGGTTTCCGAGATTCCGGAAGAGAAGAAGGAACCAGCCATGCCCGGCGGCGGCCACGGCGGCATGGGCGGGATGTACTAACGCAGTCGTCGGTCGTGGGCCGTTGGTCGTCGGCCAAGTCAAGCCCCGCGCGCAAGCGCGGGGCGTTTTTCTTTGTCGCCGCGGATTTCCGCGGATAAACGCGGATGCAAGCCAAAGCGGCGGAGATGCCGAGGCACTGAGGTCCGTAGAGCCTGCCCTGAGCAAAGTCGAAGGGGCCGAAATAAATTAGCCCAGGGCGGAAGTGTGTGCGTGAGAACTCAATTTTGCCTAGGCCGAACATAATATGTTGGGCTTGCTGGAAGCTCCGAGCACAACATGTGACCGCGAAACCTGGTTTTCACGCACACACGAAAGTCCTCGGTTCCCCTTTTCGTTTTTTGCCGGTTTTTGGCGACGCGCACCAGCCACGTCATCAGGTGCAATTCTTCCTCGCTTTATAATCGATGAAGCACGACGCACCTTGCCATGCCTGCTATCGAAACCGTCCAACTGGAGAAGAGCTATACCGTCGGATTCTGGCGCAAGCGCCGGGTGGCGGGGCTGAAGCCCCTGAACCTGTCGGTCGAATCGGGAGAGGTCTTTGGATATCTGGGACCGAACGGTGCGGGCAAGACCACCACGCTGAAGCTGCTGATGGGCCTCATCTTCCCTACTGGCGGTTCGGCCCGCATCCTGGGGATGGAGATCGCCGACCCCCGCATGAAGTCGCTCATCGGCTTCCTGCCGGAGCAGCCGTATTTCTACGACTATCTGACGGCCTCGGAACTGCTCGAGTACTACGCCCAGCTCTCCGGCGTCTCCGGGCGGGAGCGCACGCCGCGAGTGCGGCAGGCGCTGGCGCTTGTGGGCATGACGGAGTCGGCGCGCACGCAGCTGCGCAAGCTCTCCAAGGGCATGCTGCAGCGGGTGGGCATCGCGCAAGCCATCCTCCACGATCCCAAGGTGGTCTTCCTCGACGAACCCATGTCGGGACTCGATCCCCTGGGCCGCCGCGAGGTCCGCGACCTTATCCAGACCCTGAAGGACGAAGGCAAGACGGTTTTCTTTTCCACCCACATCCTTTCCGACGCCGAGGCGCTATGCGACCGGGTGGCCATCCTGCACAAGGGCGAGCTGCACGGGGTGGGAGCGGTGGAAGACCTGACCGCGCGCACCGAGAGCAAGGTCGAGATCCTTTTCCACGGCCTGGAGGCCATCACGCTGCTCTCCGCTCTGGGCGCTGAATGTCACGCCACCGGCGAGACGGTGCGCGCCGTCATCGCCGAAAGCCGACAGGACGCAGCCCTGGACACGCTCCGCCAACAGGGAGCGCGGCTGATCTCACTGACCCCCGTGCGGGCCACACTCGAGGACTATTTCATCGAGCGGCTGGGCGAGAAAGTGGAGGCCGGGCGGTGAGCCGAGGAAGCAGGAAGCAGGGGGCAGGAGGCAGGGATGCGTTCCCGGCTTCCTGCATCCTGCTAGCTGCTTCCTCGAATAGCTGCTTCAACAGAGAAAGTCAAAGAACATGAACCGCATCTCCGCCGTTGCGTCGAACACCTTCCGTGAAGCCGTGCGCGACCGCGTCCTCTACAACTTGATCTTCTTTGCGCTGCTGCTGGTGGGCGCGGCGCTGTTGTTCGGCCAGATCTCCATCGGCATCCAGCGCATCGTGCTCATCAACCTGGGCCTGACGGCTATCTCCATCTTCGGGGTAGTGATCGCCATCTTCATCGGCATCGGGCTGGTCTCGAAAGAGATGGAGAAGAAGACGCTCTACACCATCCTCTCGCGCCCGGTGCGGCGCTGGGAATTCATCGTAGGCAAGTTCGGGGGGCTGGCCTGGACGCTGGTGGTGAACACCTTCTTCATGGCGGTTGGATTTTTTGCCGCGCTGCTCTTCCTGGCTCACCGCTTCGAGCGCGCCGATGGCTGGCTGCTGGTGGCGATCTACTTCATCATCCTGGAATTTGTGGTGGTGACGGCTCTGGCGCTGCTGTTCTCGACCTTTTCCTCCCCGGTGCTGTCGGCGGTGCTGGCGCTGGCCCTGTTCGTGATCGGGACTTTTGCCGAAGACCTGCGGGCGTTTGCCGCCATGAGCCAGGGCGCGACCCGAGCGTTGGCCACGCTGGCGGCCTATGTGGTGCCGAATTTCGCCTCGCTCAATGTCATCTCGTCGGTCGCCCACGGACAGCCGATCGCCGCCTCCCTGATCCTCTACAACACCGTGTACTCGCTGTTGTACGCGGGTGCGGCGGTGTGCGGCGCCATCCTGGTGTTCGAATATCGGAATCTCAAATGACCGCGCGGGCAACCACGGCTCTGGTAGCGGCGATGGTGCTCACGGCCGCGCTGGCCGGCGCCAGCCTGACGGTGCGCCGCCTCGACCGTCTCCGCGCCGGGGCGACAGCGGAGGAAGCGCTTTACGTGCCTTCGCCCAAGTTCCTCCAGCGCATGAGCTTGGGTTACACCGGCCTCGTGGCCGACATCTACTGGACACGCGCGGTGCAGTACTTCGGCAGCCGTCACCACGCGCGCTCCGGGGAATACAAGCTGCTCGAGCCGCTGCTCGACATTGCCACCACGCTCGATCCGCACTTGACGGTGGCCTATGAATTCGGGGCAACCTTTCTGGCGCAGAAGCCGCCGGAGGGTGCCGGCGATCCCGATGCCGCCGTCCGTTTGGTGGAACGCGGGGTGCGCGAGAATCCCTCCGCGTGGAGGCTGTACTACAACCTGGGATTCATCCATTACTTCGAGCGGCGTGACTACGCCGCCGCCGCCGCTGCCTTCGAGCGCGGCTCGCGCGTCCCGGGGGCGCTGCCCTGGATGAAGGTGATGGCCGCCCACATGTCGCAGCATGCCGGCGCCCTCGAGACCGCACGCTTCCTGTGGTCGAGCCTTTATGAGACCACGGAGAACGATGATATCCGCGCTAATGCCGCCAAGCATCTGCGGGCACTCCGGGTGGACGAGGAAGTCTCTCTCCTGGAGAAGTTGGTGACCGGCTTCCACCAGCGTACTGGGCGCTGGCCCGCAAACTGGGCAGAGATGGTGGCGGCGGGGTATCTCCGCTCCGTCCCCCACGATCCCACCCGCAGACCCTACCGGCTGTCTCCAGGCGGGCGGGTGCTGGTGCAAGTTCCGGAGGATTTGCCGTTCATCACCCAGGGACTGCCGCCGGGGGAGGAACCATCCAACCAGCGTCAGCCTGAATCCAAGTGAGGGAATTTCGCTTTTGGCTGTTAGCTGTTGGCTCTTAAGGTTTTGGCTCGACCGCTTTCGGTGGGTGCGAACAACCCGGCGTGCAAATCAATGGCTCTCGATTTCCCATTCGGGGCCACGCGCTTGCTTCAGGCTGTGGCGATGTTCCTGTTGACGGCGACCACGGGAAAGGCGGTCACGGTACCGGAGATCGCCGCCAAAGTGGACCAGCGCTACAACCATCTGCAGACGCTCCAGGCCGATTTCACCGAGACTTATCGCGGCGCCGGGGTGTCGCGCAGCGAATCCGGCGTACTCTGGCTGAAGCGTCCCGGCAAAATGCTTTGGGACTACCGCGAGCCGCGGCCGAAGGTGTTTGTCACCGATGGCAAGTCGGCGTGGTTCTACGTGCCGGGGGAGCGGCAGGCGCGCAAGGCAGCGGTGAAGAAACTGGACGACCTGCGCTCGCCCTTGCGCTACCTGCTGGGTAAGACCAAGCTGGAAAAGGAGTTGGTTGGGCTGTCGCTGGCGACCGAGGTTCCCCCCGGGAGGCCGGGCGACGTCGTGCTGCGCGGCGTCCCCAAGGGCATGGAGGACCGGGTTTCGAGCGTGGTACTGGAGGTAACCCCGGCAGGGGAGATCGTGCGCATGGTGGTCAACGAGGTGGATGGGTCGAGCACGGAGTACCGCTTCGGCAACCAGCGCGAGAACCAACCCATTGCCGATCAACGATTCCATTTCTCTCCTCCCCCCGGGGTGGAGGTCATCGAGGCGGAGGGCCTGACGCCGTGAGAAGGCAGGAAGCAGGAGGCAGGAGGCGGGTGCATGCGTTCGATTCCCGAAAGTAACTTATCCCTTTGGGTCCCGGAGACTTCTAGAGAAGCAGAACCAGCTACTTAGGAGTGTTACACTCCTACAAACAAGGTCCCATGGCAGAGTTCCTCATACGGATGGCGGATGAGCGCGGCCGCGTGCTCGAGCAATTAGAGAACGGTCCCTCGCAGGAAGATGTGTGCGAGCGTTTCGCGCAGGCTGGATACCTGGTTTATTGGGTGAAGCCGCGGGGCATTCTTGCCGGGGGGGGCTTGCACCGCCGCCGCAGAGTCAAGCTCGACGAGTTCGTGATCTTCAACGCGCAGTTTCTGACCCTGATCAAAGCCGGGCTTCCCATCCTGACCTCGCTGGACCTGCTGCTGAAGCGGCAAAAGAGCCCCGTCTTCCGCGCCGTGCTGGAGAACGTGCGCGATCGCGTGCGCAGCGGCGAGTTGCTTTCCGACGCCTTCCTGGCCCAGGGTATCTTCCCCAAGATCTACACCACCACGCTGCTGGCGGGGGAGAAGAGCGGCAACCTGGAGGAAGTGCTCAGCCGCTACATCGCCTTCCAGCGGGTAGCGTCGGCGGTGCGGAAGAAGCTGCTGGCATCGCTGGTGTATCCGGCGCTGCTGGTGAGCGGCGTGATCCTGATCCTGACCGTGCTGCTGAACTTCGTCATCCCCAAATTCCAGGCCTTGTTCGCCGATTTCGGGGCCGACCTGCCGAAGATCACCGTGTTCACCCTTACGGTCGGGACTGCGGTCCGGAACTACTTCTTTATCATCTTCCCCGCGATCTTTGCAGTGTTGTTCCTGGTGTGGCGCTGGAGCAAGTCGGAGAGCGGATCGCAACGGCTGGATAGGATCCGGCTGGCGCTGCCCCTGCTGGGATCCATCTGGCTGAAGTATCAGATCGGGATGTTCTCGCGCATGCTTTCGACGCTGCTGGCGGGCGGCATCCCCCTGATGCCGGCACTGCAGACCGCTGCCGATTCCATGCAGAGCCGGCTGATCTCCCGTGCCACTATGGCGGCCGCAGAAAAGGTGCGCGAAGGCAGTCCGCTGGCGCGCAGCCTGGAAGAAACCAGGGTCTTCCCCGACCTGGCGGTGGAAATGATCGAGGTGGGTGAGTCCACGGGAGCTTTGCCGGCGATGCTGACCTCGGTGGCCGAGTTCTACGAAGAGGATGTGCAGACCGCCCTGGTGGCCGCGCTGTCGCTGATCGAGCCTGCCATCCTGATCGTCATGGGCGTCATAGTGGCATTTGTGCTGATATCGTTGTACCTTCCCATCTTCAGCTTGGGCGCAGGCGGCATTCGGCCCACCTAGGAAGTTGGGAGGGTTTGGGAGTTCGATGGCTGGCAAGATACCATTGTTCGTGAACGGCAATCCTGGCGGTCCGATGGACCACAGCGCGGAAGAGACCCGGGCTCGCGACCTGGCGCGCCGCTATCGCTGCGAGTTCGTGGACCTGCGCAGTTTTCATATCCACCACGACCTGTTCCGCTCCGTGCCCGTGGACCTGATGTTCCGCTACAACTTCGTGCCCCTGGAGGAACGTGACGGCAACCTGGTCATCGCCCTCGCCGACCCCAGCCAGCTCATGATGATCGACGAGGTCGGCCTGCTGCTGGGTAAGCGGCTGGTGACCAAGGTAGCCACCCTGTGGCAGATCTCCGACCTGCTGAAGAGGATGGAACAGTCACAGCGCGTGCTGGAGGAAGCCAGCGAGGGCTTCACCCTCGACGTCATCAAGGAGGACGAAGCCAGCGACGAGACCATCTCCATCGAGCGGCTGACGGCCGAGGGCGAAGCTAGTCCCATCATTCGCCTGGTAGACACCACCATCTTCACCGCCCTGCAGCGCCGGGCCAGCGACATCCACATCGAGTCGCGCGACGACTCCTCGGTCATCAAGTACCGCATCGACGGCGTGCTGCAGCAGGCCATGCCGCCCATCGGCCGGGAGCACCATTCCACCATCATCAGCCGCATCAAGGTGATGAGCGAGCTGGACATCGCCGAGCGCCGCGTGCCCCAGGACGGGCGCTTCCGGGTGCGCTACAGCGGCCGCTCCATCGACTTCCGCGTCTCCATCATGCCTTCCATCCACGGCGAGAACGCCGTGCTGCGCGTGCTGGACAAAGAGTCGATGAGCGAAAAGTTCCGCAATCTCACCCTCGACGTGGTGGGCTTCGGCGACGACGATCTGCGCCGCTTCCGCCGCTACATCGCCGAGCCTTACGGTATGGTGCTGGTCACCGGACCGACGGGCAGCGGCAAGACCACCACCCTCTACGCCGGGCTCAACGAGATCAAGAGCGAGGAGGACAAGATCGTCACCATTGAGGACCCGGTCGAGTACCAGATCCGCGGCGTCACCCAGATCCCGGTGAACGAGAAGAAGGGCCTGACCTTCGCCCGCGGCCTGCGCTCCATCCTGCGCCACGACCCCGACAAGATCATGGTGGGCGAGATCCGCGACACCGAGACGGCGCAGATCGCCATCCAGTCCGCGCTCACCGGCCACCTGGTGTTCACCACCGTGCACGCCAACAACGTGGTGGACGTGATCGGACGCTTCCTCAACATGGGCGTGGAGCCGTATTACTTCGTCTCCGCCCTGAACTGCATCCTGGCGCAGCGGCTGGTGCGCGTGATTTGCGAGGCCTGCAAAAAAAAGGTTTACTATCCTCCTGAAGTGCTGGAGGCCAGCGGCCTGGACCCGCAAGTCTGGGGCAGCGTGCCCTTCTACGAAGGGGAGGGATGCATGGAGTGTGGCGGCACCGGCTTCCGCGGCCGCACCGCAATCCACGAGTTGCTGGACCTGACCGACCGCATCCGGGAGATGATTCTGGAGAAGCGCCCGACCTCGGAGATCCGCCGCGCCGCGCGCGAGGAAGGCATGCGCTTCCTGCGCGAGTCGGCGCTGGCCAAGGTGAAGGCCGGCACTACCACCCTGAAGGAGATCAACAAGGTCACCTTCATCGAGACGACGAGATAACGGCGTTTCACGTTTCAAGTTTCACGTTTCGAGTAGCCTGATGGTGCTGCGCAACGTGCAACGCGAAACGTGAGATGTGAAACGTATGCCCACCATCACCAAATCGACTGCGCGTCCGCATCTGGCCTGCGAAGTGGCGGCCGACCGTGTGCTGGCGGCGCGCGCCTCCGGCGGCCGCGTCGAGCTCTACACCAGCCATTCGCTGCCGGCGGGGGCCGTGGTGCCCAACCTGGGCAACGTCAACGTGCTCGACGGGCAGGTGCTGCGCCTGGCCATCGCCGAGGCGCTGGCGGCGGTGCAGGACCGCTCCCGCGACGTGATCGCCATCCTGCCCGACGCTGCTGTCCGCGTGGTCATGGTGGATTTCGATACCCTGCCCGACAAGCCCGCGGACGCCGAAGCCGTTATCCGCTTCCGCCTGAAGAAATCCCTCCCCTTCAACGTGGACCAGGCGGCGCTTTCCTACGAAGCCCACCGCCTGAACGCGCACGTGAAGGTGCTGGCGGCGGTGTCGCCGCAGCCCGTGCTGGAGGAGTACGAATCGGCGTTCCGCGATGCCGGCTACACTCCCGGGGTGGTGGTGCCCTCGATGCTGGCAGCACTGGGCCTGGTGAATGCCGGCGCGCCCACGCTGGTGGTCAAGGTGGATTCGGTCAGCATCAGCGTGGCGGTGGTGGACGGGGACGAACTCCGCCTGCTGCGCACGCTGGAGAATGCCAGCGGCGCCGCCGTCACCGGGGCGCAGATCGCGGCCGACGTTTATCCCTCCGTCGTCTTCTACGAGGACACCTACGGCGCCAAGGTGGAACGCGTGCTGGTGGGCGGACTGCCCTCGATGGCCGATATCAGCTCGGCCCTGGAAGCGCAGATCGGCTTGCGCGTCCACAGCCTGGTCACCGGACGCCATCTCGAGGGCAAGGAAGGCTCTGCGCCAGCTTCGCTGCTGGCGGCGGTTTTGGGAGCACTAGTGGTCTGAAGATGCGTACCCGGATCAATCTCGCGACTCAGCCTTACGAGGATGCGCGGCGCTTCTACCTGCAGTGGGGCGGGCTGTTGCTGCTGCTGGCGGTGATCGCCGCCGTGCTGCTCAGCCTGGGGGTGAGGTCGTACCACGCCTCGCGCGACATCGCCAGGAAGGTGGCGCAGGAACGCCGCCAGATCGCGGAGATCGACCGCGAGCGCGCCGCCGCTGAAGCCATCCTCAACCGGCCGGAGAACCGCGACGTGCGCGACAAGTCGCGCTTCCTCAACGCCCTGATCGTGCGCAAGGCTTTTTCCTGGACGCAGGTCTTCTCCGACCTGGAAAAGATCGTGCCCCCGCGGGTGCGCATCGTCTCCATTCGTCCCGACGTGAACCCCAGCAACCAACTGGAGATCCACCTGGAGGCCATCGGCGATTCGCGGGAGAAGGCCATCGAGCTGGTGCGCCGCATGGAGGAATCGCCCACCTTCCGCGAGCCCCAGGTGCGGGTGGAGCGCCCCGAGTCCAACGCGCCCGGGGTCGACTTCACCATTGTGGCCCAGTACATTCCGCAGCTACCGAAGGAGAACCGCTGATGGCGAACCTGCGCCCGGCACGCAAACGGTTTACGACGGTCGCCATCGTTTTAGTCGTGCTGGGTGTGGCCGCCGCGGGCTTCCTTCTGTCGCCGCTCGGGCGCTCGCGCAGCGCGCGGGAAACCGAGTACGCCGAGGCGCGCCGCGAGCTGCAAACCAAGATGCGGGACGCCGTCCCCCTGCGCGGCATGGACAAGAAGCTGGAGCTGGCGCGGCAGGAGATCGCCGCCTTTTATCGCGACCGCTTCCCTGCCCAGTACTCCGCCGTCTCCAGCGAGCTGGGCAAGGTGGCGAGCCAAAACGGGGTCCGCATCTCCCAGATCGCCTATGAGCCCAAGGCGGCGGAGGTCCCCAACATGCAGCAAGTGGTGATCAACGCCACTCTGGACGGCGACTACCTCCAGGTGGTGAAATTCATCAATGCCCTGGAACGCGACCGCATGTTCTTCATCGTGGACAGCCTGACGCTGGCGCAAGAGCAGGGCGGCATGGTGCGGCTGCAGGTGAGGCTGGAAACCTATTTGAGGTCCGAGGCGGCATGAAGCTGGGCGCGGAAAGCCGGGGTAAGGTCATCGTGCTGGCGGTGCTGGTGGTGGGGGCGGTGATCTCGGTGGCTTACATGTTTAGCGTGCTCGGCAGCCGGCCGGCGCCGGCGGTGGCCGTACCCATCTCCGCCGGAAGCGCCGCTGCACAGCCGGCGCGGCGTCCCCCGAATCGCGGACCCGCGGTGGCCGTGGCGGCTCCCACCCTCGACCCCGAGCTGCGCCTCAAGTTGCTGGAGTCCAGCGAGGGCACCAAGTACGAAGGCACCGGACGCAACATCTTCGTGCCCGCGCTCGAGGCCATTCCGCAGCCGGTGGACAAGGGCCTGAAGAAACCAGAACCGCCGCCGGGTCCGCCGCCGCCCCCGCCCATCAACCTGAAGTTCTTTGGCTTTGCCAGCCACGCCGGCGAGCCCAAGCGCATCTTCCTGGCGCAGGGTGACACCGTGTTCATTGGGACCGAGGGCGACATCGTGGACCGCCGCTACAAAATTGTGCGCATCAATCCTACTTCGGTGGAGATTGAGGACGTGCTCAACAACAATCGCCAGACTATCCCCCTCACGCAGTCGTAGTCGCGCATGAAGCTGCATCCTTATCTCCGCAGGCAAGCCAGCCGCTCGCGGCAGGATGGCTACGTGCTCATCGTGATGTTGCTGTTTCTCACCCTGCTGGCGATCGGCCTGACGGCGGTGGCGCCGGCAATGGCGCAGAGAATCCGCCGCGAACGGGAGATCGAGCTCATCCACCGCGGAAAACAGTACGCCCGCGCCATCCGGCTCTACTACAGGAAATTCGGCCGTTACCCGGTGCGGCTGGAGGAGTTGGAGAATACCAACAACATCCGCTTTCTCCGCCGGCGCTACAAGGACCCGATGACGGCCAGCGGGGAATGGCGCCTGATCCACTACGGAGAAGCCCAGCTCACCCCGGCCGGCGCCGCCCCGGTGCTTCCCGGAGCGACAACCCCGGGTGCGGCCGCTTTGGGCGTCGCGGGCCTGGGCAGTGCTGCTGCTTCTCCGTTCGCTTCCACGTTTTCCAGCTCCCCGCAGCCCGGGTCAGGGCAAGCGAGCACCACCCAGGGTCAAACCGGCACGACCCAGAGTCAGGCTGGAACGACGCAGGGTGCGTCGTCGGAGTCTTCTCAATCGGGGCAGTCCAGCGGGCCGCCAGGACAGCCCGGAACACCAGCTTCGCAATTGGGCTCGCCCTTGGGAGGCCGCACCTTCGGCGGCGGACCTGTGGTGGGAGTGGCGAGCACGAGCAAAAAAGCGTCCATCAAAGAACTCAACACCAAGAACCACTACAACGACTGGGAGTTCGTGTACGACCCGCGTCTTGATCTGACCGTGGCCCAGCCCCTGGCCGGCGTCCCGGGTCAGAATCCGCTTGCCCCGGGAGCGCAAGCGCCGGGTATGCAGCCCGGCACTACCTCCCCGGGCGTGCCCGGGATGCAACCCACCACTCCCACACGCCAGCGCTAAAACTGAGTATCAGGGCACGGTTTTTGGCCGCGACGAATGCCGTTTGTCTTGCAAACCGGGGGCAACGGCGCTAGGCTTGCTCAAAGTTCCGCGGCTTGGGCACCGCGCCGGGAGGCAGGCCATGGCTTTGAAGATCTCGACCCGCGATGTGGGTGGCGTTACGGTGGTCAGTTGCAGCGGACGGATCGTCTTCGGGGACGAGGCGGCGGACCTCCGCGAAGTGGTCAAAAGCCTGTTGCAGCGCGCCAAACAGATCGTCATCGATCTGGGCGGGGTCAGCTACATCGACAGTGGCGGCCTGGGAACGCTGGTCGGGCTCTACACCTCGGCCCGCAATGGGGGAGGCGAGATCAAGCTGGCTAACCTGACGCAGCGTGTGCACGACCAGCTCCAGATCACCAAGCTGATCACTGTATTCGATTGTTACGACAGCGTGCAAGCGGCCGTGAACGCCTTTCCGCGGCGAGCCACTGCCTGATGCTTCCGGCGGCTACGCGAGGATGCGCGTGCCCTTGGCGATGAGAGTGGTCGTCTAACAGCCTTCCCGGTGGATGCGTGACGAGCGGATGATCGGTCCCAGGGTCCGGTTGGATGCGTTTCTAGGCCTGGCAGCCGTGAGTGACAACGTGGGCCACGATGCGCGCCGTGCTCTTGCTCAAACGGCGTTGCAGGTAGGCTTCAAAATCGCCGCGACGCACCAGCGCCCAGCCGAGCCTGGCCTCGCCGGTGTTCGCGGCAGCGTATTCGTGAGCGCGGCGCCGGCGCAGGGTAAGCTCTTTGAACACCCCTGTGGCCTCCTGGCGCAGGGCCTCTAATGCGGCGCATTCCATGGAGGCGCATTATACCCGGGACAGGGGAAAAGCGGGCCGATCCCTCGATACCGCGGGCGGGAACAAAAAGTAACTACACGGAAGTACGGACGCTACCGGCGCTGCCCATGCGCCGGATCGGGATGGTAGAAGTGTTCAGCTCGCGGTCGCGAATCGACCCACCCGATCAAGTTGACGTGTTGGGCTTCCGCCGTTCCGGCTTACCCATGGAGGCTTCTACTGGCAGGGAAACACAGGCGCGGGCTCGCGCGGGGCGGCTATGGTTCGCGGCTCGGCCCTTTCGCTTTGGACTCCGCTTCCTGCTCGGCCAGCAGGCGTTCCCGCATGGCGATGCGGCTAAACACCGCATTGAGGACGAATCCACTTACGGTGCGGCGTTCCGCTTGGGCAGTGCGGCGGACCCTCTCCGCTTCTTCTTCAGTACAGCGCACGAAAAGAGCGGCTTTCTTGATGCGTGGCACGGTTACTCCCTTTCTCGGCATATCACCGTCCTAGCGTTGGCAATCACCAGTACAACCTATCCGCACCCGGCACAGCCAGATTCCTAAGGTCACCGAGATTCCTAAAGTAACGTGCGGTCATGTGCGGGATGGTGCGGTGGTTGCATCCGAAAGGCTTTGCCTACATCGCTATGCTCTCCAAGGATATTATTATCTAGCATTAGCAATCCTCAGGACAACCCTCCCCACCCAGCGCATCCACATTCCTCATCCACATTCCTAAAGTAACGTGCTGTCATGAACGGGATCGGGTGCAAGGTACTTTTTCCGTTTTGCGAAAGGGAGGCGAGGTCGAGTTCCTAGGTGCCCGTCGTCATCTTGAGCGACGCCATCCGGGGGAAAGTCGCGGAGCTGTTGCGCAACCCGAACGAAGGCGGCTTGATCGCACCCTAGTCTTGCGGCACCCGACCGAAAAACTGAAGGGCCACCTCTGCGGCGGCCCTCCGTTACAGCGCGGTTGTAGCCCTACCTACCACCCTCTCCCAAAGCCGGAGCGGTACCCGGCCATGTATCCGCTGCGATAGGTCTGCTGATAAACGCCTTTGTTGCCGTAGGCCTTGTTGTAGCCGTGATCGCCATGTTTGTAGTTGCCGTTGCCCTCGGCACGGAACCCGCGGTTGGCGCGCCAGTCGATGCGGCCATCGTTCAGGCCATCGTTGTATCCGGTCTGGTAGGCATAGTTATACCCACCGTTGGGACCATAGCCCCAGACGCCCGACGGACCGTAGCCCCAGGTCGAGCCCCAGGTGCGCTGATTGGGGTAGGGATTATAGGTACCGTTGGGGTAGTAGCCCCAATTGCGGTTGCGGTAGTAGCCATCATCCCGGTCGTGGTCGCCATCACCGCGGCGATAACGCCAGTCGCGATCACGGTCGCGATCATGGTCGCGGTCATGATCACGGTCACGCACGCGGTGGTCATCGCGGTCATGATCCCCGTCACGATGACCCCAATCCTGCGCCCAAGCACCCCCACAGAGCCCTGCGACCAGGGCCAAAGCAAACGCCATTTTCTTCCACTGATTCATGGTCTTCCTCACTTTCGACCCTCGGCCTTTCGAGCGCCTGGCGGTCGTTTCGACTCTGCTTGCCACTTCCTACTGGGTAGAACACGGGCGGGAGCGGGGAAAATGTAATGATTTGTAAAGCTGGCGTGAATTCTCGTGGTTCTGTGTTTCGGCGCTTACTTGCGGCCGGAACGCTTCTGGGCGACCACCAATCCGCGGGGGGTGGGAATGAGGACCACGGAGAGGAGACCTTCGGCTTCCAGGCGCAGGGCGGCTTCGCGCACCACTTTCTGGTGGGAGCTCGAGTCGTGGATGAGGATCAGGCCGTTGGGCGAGATCTGCGGCAGCAGGTGGCGGACCTCGCGCTCGCGGATATTGATGTCGCTGTCGCTGAAGAGGAGGTCGATGGGGCCGTCCACGCGCAGGTCAAGGCTGGACTGGTTGCGGACGTCGATCCAGGAGGCGAGCCCGGAGGCGTCGATGCGCTCCTTCGCCTTGGCGAAAACCTTGGGGTCGAATTCCACGGTGATGACGCGGCCGAAGCCGTTCTGCTTGAGACCCTGGGCGATGGCGAGCGTGCTCACGCCCATGAACGTCCCGGTCTCGACCACCAGGCTGGGCTTCAGCGCAATGACTAGGGATTTAAGGAAGTCGAGCACTTCGGCTTCGGCGCTCATGGAGTCGTACATCTTCCACCGCTCGGGATGAGGACATTCGGGCGTGGCCGGCGTGTATTCGGGCTGGAGGGATTCGCCGGTGGCGCTGACGTCCGCGATGATGCGGTGCTCTTCGCGCGTGCGCAGGAAACGAGGCACGATGATGGCGAGGAGGATGGAGCCAGCGAGGATGGAGAGCAGCACGTCGATTTGCGAAGACCGGAGAGCTAGCACAGGGACGAACCCAAGGTAGATCCAATACGCAAGAAACTCCAGTATGCCGCGGAGCACGAGAAATTCGCCGAACACGATTCCGCGTGGACGCTGCCACTGCACGGTGCGGCGTCCTTCCTGCCACAGCCAGATGAGGATGACGACGCCGAGAAGGCCCTTGGTTCCCCCGACGGTGTCGTGGAAGCTGCCGGAGCTCCACCGAACCAAATGGCCGGCGGCAAGTGCAAGCGCGAAACAGGCGGCAGCGACATCGAGCAGCACGAGTGCGGGAACTCGATAGGCACGGGCTAAAAGAAATGCGGCGACGATCACCCCGGGCAGAGGCTCCATAAGCCTCGCATATTTCCAAAGAAGAACGGCTCCCATTAGCGCGCCGGCCGCGAGCACGAGGGTTACGAGAATCGCATTCGCTGAGACGCGGCGACGGCGAATATCGGCGCGGACGGCGAAATACCCACATATCACCGCAATCGCCGTCGCGATGGGAAGCGCAAACACCCCGCTCATTTCTGCGCCAGGGCCCACTTTTCCAACTCGCCGGTGGAGCGCAGAAGCTGCATCTGCGCGTGTTCCAACTGGTAGATGGCGTCGAGGTATGCGGAGTATTTCTGGCCCTCCGCCAGCCGGGCGTTGGCTTCGTCGCGCAACGTGGCGCTGCCGGCCTGGACTTTGGTTTGCACGGTGTCCACGTCGGCGCGCGCCAACTGGTATTCCAGGCGGGCGACCTCGCGGGCAGCGGCCAGCTGCGCCACCTCGCGCTGCAGCTTGCGCGTCTCATTGGACACTTTGTTCTTCACGTCTTCGGCCTGGCGGCGGGCTTGCACGGCTTCAGCATCGGCGGCCCCGGCGTGGGCGCGCTGCGACAGGTTGAAGAAGGGGAAGCGGATGGCCACGCCGATGTTGCCGTTGTTGCGCTGGAAGCTGGAAGGTTGAAAGAACTGGTCGTAGTTGTTGTACCTGGTCAGCAGGCCGTACTGGCCGATGAAATCCACGGCTGGCAGGAGCTGCTTGTGCTCGCCGCGGGCGCGGAGCTGCTTGGCGTCGGCCTGAGCGAAGGCCAACTTGACGGCCGGGCTGGCGGAAACGGCTTGGGAGGCGAGGTCGTCGCTCTGGCTGACGTCGGGAAGCTTCGGGATCGACTCGGTGACGGTTTCGATCCTTGCCGCGGGCACGCCGGTGAGCTGCGAGAGCAGGTTGCGGAGGACGTCCACATTGCCTTCCACCTGGGCAAGGCTCATGCGCACGCGCGCGGTGGCCAGTTTGGCGCGCGTGAGCTCGATCTGGGGTTCGACCCCCCCCTGCACGCGCTCGGTGGTGATCTGCTCGGCGCGCACCGCTTCCTGCTCCTGCTGGCGGAGAAGATGGAGCGCCGTGACCAGGCGGTCGAGCTGGGTGTAGCTGACGGCGGTCTCGAGGATGGCCTGCTGGCGCCTGTCCTCGGTGCTGAAAGCGGTGGCGTCCCACTCGGTGCGCGCGGCGCGCACGAAGTAACGCTGCGCGGGATTGATGAGATAGCCCATGGTGTTCACGCTTACTGCCGTCGGCGCCGAGCCTTCAATGCTCAGCGGGAATCCGAAAGACTTGGCCAGACCCGAGCCCACGATCACCTGCGGGATGTACATGCGCGCCGCCTCGAGGTACATCTGGTGGGCGCGCATCTGGTCGGTGGCGCTGCTGACGGTGCTGCGCTTGGCCGCCAGTTCGATGGCCTGGCGGAAAGGAAACGGCTCGGCGTGGACAACAGACGCGAACAGGACGAGAACGATGCTCCAGCGAAGGATCTTCATAAAGCCCACCTTGGATAGTGTGAGTCGAATGGCGAGTATAGAGCAGGGGTAGTGCCGAGTACCAAGTAGCGAGTACCGAGCCAGCACCGCAGAAGCTAAGAGCCAAGAGCTAGGAGCCAAAAGCAGTCTTAAACGGTACTTGGTACTCGGTACTCTACCGCGCTACTCGCTGGAGTGCGGTCTGCGCTTGACCGAATTCATGCGCTAGAGAAAACGCGGTGCGATACTCGGCGGCGGCGGCCTGCCGGTTGCCTTGCTTCTCGAAGATCTGCCCCAGCAAATAGTGCGCCTGGTAAGCCGGCGCGGCTTCGGGTTGAAAAGCGCCGGCGAGGTGTTTCTGAAGCAACTCGATGGCGCCGGGAGAATTCCTGCCGGCCTGGAACAACAGCATGGCGGCTTCGTAGGGGACGGTGCTCGGACCGATGTCTTCGGAGACGGCCTTGTTGACGGCGTCCTCCATCTGGTCGAGATGCCCGCGGCTGCGGTAGAAACCGGCGAGGTCGAGCCAGCGACCACCGGGATGTTGGCTGGCGGCGATGGCGGCGCGATACTCCTGCTCGGCGGTGTCGAACTTCTTGGCGCGCTCGGCGAGCTGCGCCTTGACCCAGTGGGCGGCGGCCGCGTCCTGGGTAGCGAGCGCATCGGCCTGCGCCAGGGCTTTGTCCTTGCCGCCACCGAGAAATCCCGGGGCTTCCATGTAGAACTCGGCGAGATCGGTGCGTGCGGCAGCGCTCGAGCCATTGAGTTGGACGGCACGCTCGAATGCGCCGCGGATCCTGGGAACCATGCGCACCGCGGTAACGAAGCTGGAATGCGCAGCCTTCTCACCGACGGCGCGCGCCAGCCACAACTGGTAGTCGCTGGTCGAGGGTTCGAGCGCAACCGCGCGCTCGGCGGCGGCGGCAGCGTCGTCCCAGCGTCCCATGTAGAAGTAAGTGCGGGTGAGCAGGTTGTAGGCCTGGGCATCTTTGGGCACCGCCTGCAGGCGGTCCAAGAGCAGGCGGATGGCGTCGTCCACTCGCCCGAGAGCGAGCAGCTCGGCGGGAGACGCAGGTTCAGCCGCGGCCGAGATACTCGCCGCCAGCAGCCCCAGGAACCAAGCGAGAAGAGGGAGAATGCGCCGGCGCATCAACGCTGCACCACCCGCACCGCCAGGCCGTCCATCAGCGGATGGTTATCGACTGCGCTGAGGGCGACCCAGGCGTCGTCGGGCAGGCCGCTGGTGATCTCGATGCGCGTGGGATTGGAAACCGAAGTGGTGACGTTGCGGCGCTTCAGTTCGCCGTTGACGATCTCGAAGACGTACTGTTTGCCGTTGTCCTGGCGGATGGCTTCGCGCGAGACGGTCAGCACATTGTTTTCCTGGGTGGTGGTGATGGTGACGTTCACGTTGACGTTGGGCAGCAGCTTCAGGTCGCTGTTGTCCACGGTGCAGGTAATGTCACCCACGTTGCGCGTGCCGAGCTGGGTGACGCTGGTGGGAACACGGGTGATGGTCCCCTGCCAGGTGCGGCCAGGGAGCGCGTCCCAGGTGACGGTGACCTTCAGGCCGGTTGCCAGACGGCCGATCTCCGGTTCGTCCACGTAGCCCACGACTTGGACTTTGTGCAAATCGGCAACCTGCACCAGCAGGTCGCCGGGATTCACATAAGCGCCGACGCGCACCGGCAGCGAGTACACGATGCCGGCGCGGGGCGCGCGCACATTGGAGCGGTGCAGCGTGTCCTGTGCTGCCTGATAAGCGGTTTCGGCTTCCTCCTGCTGGGCTTTGACCTTGGCGATCTCCGGGCGCGAGTAGCGGGAAGTCTCCTTCTGCTGCAGCAGGTTGACCTCGGCCTGGGCGCGCTTGAGGCGATTGCGCGCGTCCTCGACCTCGGCGGCAGAAGCGGCGCCGCGCTGCTGGAGCTGCTGCATGACGGTGAGATTGCGGTTGGCGGCCTCCAGCTCGGCGCGCGCCTTCACCAGCTCGGACTGGGTGGTGAGAACCTCTTCGTGTGTCCCGCCCGCCTCGATGGAGTGCAGGTCGGCTTGGGCAGCCTTCAGACGGGCCAGGGCCTTGGCCGCTTCGGTGCGGGCCCCGGCGTCATCGAGCTGGAGGAGCAACTGCCCGGCCTTCACGCGGTCGCCCGCATGCACCAGCACGCGGTGCACGGTGGTGGCAGCAGGAGCGTGAGCCTCGAAATTGTCCACTGGGCGGACCTTGCCGTTGGTGGCGATAGTGTTGGTGATGTTCTCGCGGAGGACGTGATCGGCGCGCACCGGGACCTCGTTCCCGCGCAGGGAAGCGAACGCCGCCAGCAGGATGACCGCTACTGCCGTCCCAGCTACGATCAACATCAACCGCTTGCTATGCATGTAGTCCAAACTGCCTTACCCTTCAGGCGATTAGAGGCGGTGATTCCAGCAAAGCCCAGTATAGTCCCGGGCCCTCGACAGATGTTACCTCCGCGCGCAGAAAATGCGTGCCGGGAAGGCATGTTGGCGAACTCGGTTCCCTGAAATGTATCCGTAGTCGGTTGGATGCGGCGAAAAAGTCGTTGGTTGTTGGTCTTTGGTCATGGGCAAGAATGTCCGGGGCAAACGACCAACCACTTCCGACCAACCAGCTGCTTCTGCCCTACAATGTGCGCATGCCGAAGAAGCCCTCCTACACGCCGCAGCATGCGCGCTCGGGGCTGAGCGCGCCTTTCCCGCAGATCGAGACCTGGCCCAATCAGTTTCCCGCCTACGAGATCGTGATCGACGCGCCCGAGTTCACCGCCGTGTGTCCCAAAACAGGGCTGCCGGATTTCGGCGTGATCACCCTGCGCTACATGCCCGACCGGCGCTGCCTGGAGCTGAAGTCGTTCAAGGAATACCTGCTGCGTTACCGGGAGCTGGGGATCTTCCAGGAGAACGTCGTCAACCGCGTGCTGGAGGACGTAGTGCGGGCGGCGCGTCCGGTGTGGGCGGTGGTGCGGGGCGAGTTCCGGCCGCGGGGCGGCATCGGCACCGTGGTGGAGGCGCGCTGGCCGCGTCCTGACGAACGCCATGGACCGCCGCCGAGGAAAGAGAAATGAACGACCTGCTGCGCTTCGTGCTCCACCACGTCGAGGACGAATGGGACCGCTTCCTGCATGAGTTCGTGCAGTTCACCCCCGAAGCCTTCATTTGGCAACCGGACCCGAACCTGCACTCTATCGGCTGGCACGTGCGGCACGTCATCGAGTGGCGCTACGCGCTGGTGCACGTGTGGATCGGCGGCCAGCCCAACGAAGAGAAGCTCTGCTGCCTGGGTTGGGAGAACGATGCGCAGATCGGCAAGCTGGCGGCCAATCCCGGCCAGTGGTACGAGCCGAAGTTCACGGTGCAGGAAACGGTGCAGTTCGCCGACCGCGTGCGCGCGCTGACCAATCCCGAGATTGCAGCGCTTCCGCCCGCGCGCTTCTCGGAGGAGATTGTCTTCCCCTGGCGGCCCAACCGGGTGCTGGACGAGATCTTCGAGGAGACGCGGCACTCGGCGCTGCATCGTGGCCAGGTGCGCGAGCTGAAGAAGCTGTATGCCCGCAGGCAGTCATTGGTCGGTGGCAGTTAGCCGTTGGCACGGCAAGAAAAGGCTAACGACCAACCGCCAACGACTAACGACAGTTGGCGTGCTATAGTCGCCCGACTGGATGGCGCGAAAAACCTATCCCCTGGCCACGCTGGCGTTGCTGACGGCGATCAACTTTGTCAATTACATCGACCGCTCGGTTTTGTTCGCAGTTCAGCCGCTGGTGCAGGCGGAGTTCAAGTTCAGCGACACCGAATACGGGCTGCTGACCACGTCCTTCTTCATCTTCTACATGGCGGTGGCGCCGTTCATCGGCATGGCCGCCGACCGCTACTCGCGCAAGTGGATCGTTTTCACCGGCATCTTCCTGTGGAGCGGCGCCACCCTGCTGACCGCGGTCGCGCATGATTACTCGACCTTGCTGGTGCGGCACACCGTGGTGGCCATCGGGGAATCGAGCTACGCCACCATCGCCCCGGCGCTGCTCGCCGACCTGTTCCCCGAAGAGCGCCGCGGACGCATGCTCTCCATCTTCTACCTGGCGATCCCGGTGGGCACGGCCATGGGATACATCCTGGGCGGCTCGCTCGGCCACCACTTCGGATGGCGCGCGCCGTTCTACGTGGCCGCGCTGCCGGGATTCCTGTTCGCGCTGGTCTTCCTCTTCCTTCCTGAACCGGAGCGAGGAGCGAGCGATCATCTGACAGCCACGCCCGACCGCGCCACACTCCGCGGACTCGCGCACAACGGCGCCTTCTGGACGGCAACGCTGGGCATGGCCATGATGACCTTCGCCTTGGGCGGCATCTCCGTCTTCCTGCCGAAGTTCCTTTCGCAATACCGGGGGATGTCGCTGGACCGCGCCAACCTGCTGCTGGGCGCCAGCATCGGCGCCAACGGCATCGTGGCCACGCTATTCGGCGGCTGGCTCGGCGACCGCCTGCTGGGCAAGACGGATGCGGCGTACTACCTGGTGTCGGGAGCGGGCATGGCGCTGGGAATTCCGGCGATGGCGGTGGCGCTGTACGTGGCCGGGCCGCCGATGATGCCGGCCATCGTGGTGGCGGAATTCTTGCTCTTGATGAACACCGGGCCGCTGAATGCCGCGATCGTGAACTCGGTGAGCGCGCCGATCCGCTCCAGCGCCATCGGCGTGAACCTGATCGTGATCCACCTGCTGGGCGACGCTTTTTCGCCGCCGCTGATGGGCTACATTTCGGACCGCAGCTCGCTGCCCGCGGCGTTCATCGCCGCCATCGTGGCCATCGCGCTCTCGGCCGGGGTGCTGTTCTACGGCATGCGCTATGCGCCGCGCCTGGGAGCGGTTCGGCTGGATGCGGTGGAAGCGGAAATCTGATGCACATCTTCTGGTGGCTGCTCGGCGGAGCGCTCGCGGGGGTCTGGGTGGACCGCATGCAGGACGCCGTCCGTGGCATGCGGCATGTGGCCGACATCACGCGCCCGGAGTGGGACCGGCGTCTCCGGCACATGCCGCGCGTGAGCATCGTCGTGCCGGCTCGCGACGAGCAGGAGCAGGTCGCGGCGGCGCTGGCGTCGTTCGCCGCTCAGGATTATGAGAATCTCGAGATCATTGCCGTCGATGACCGCTCGCGCGACTCGACCGGCGAGGTCATGGCGCGCGCGGCGCGCGCGGCGATCGCAGCCCGCCCCGGGCTGCGCTTCGAGGTGCTGCACGTCCGCGAGCTGCCTGCCGGCTGGCTGGGCAAAACGCACGCCATGTGGCTGGCAGCCGGGCGCGCGACCGGCGAGTGGATCCTGTTCACCGACGCCGACGTCAAGCTGCACCCGGACGCCCTGCGGCGGGCCATCGCCCACGCCGAAGAAGTGAAAGCTGACCACCTCGTCCTGTTTCCCACCCACGCCCTCGAGACCGTGGGCGAGAGCATGGTGATCGCCGGCTTTGGGATGTTGTTCGTCTTCGGCAACCGGCCGTGGAAGGTCTCGGATCCCAAGGCGAAGGACTCCATGGGGCTGGGATCGTTCAACCTGGTGCGCAAGAGCGTGTACGAAAGCATCGGGACTTTTCGCGCCCTGCGCCTGGAAGTGGTGGATGACATCAAGCTGGGACAGTCGGTGAAATTGCGCGGCTTTTCACAGCACAACGTGCTCGGTCGCGGACTGCTCGAGTTGCACTGGGGACACGGCGGGCTGGGGATCGTGCGCAACCTGACCAAGAACCTGTTCGCGGTGTTGGACTATCGCTGGCCGCGTGCGCTGGGAGCGTGCCTGCTGCTGGTGGTGCTGAACGTCCTGCCGTTCCTGGGCGTGTGGCTGGCGCCGGGGAGGTCGAAGATCGCATTCGCAATTGCCATCGCCGCCATCGCGGTGCTGTACGTCGGGATGTACCGAACATCACGCATCTCTCCGGCGTACGTCCTGCTGCATCCGTTCAACAGCCTTATCATCGCCTACGCGCTGCTGCGCTCGATGGCGGCGACGCTGTGGCACGGCGGCGTAGTGTGGCGCGGGACGAAATATGAGCTGGAGGAATTGAGAGGAGGCAGGAAGCAGGGAATAGGGAGTAGGGAGTAAGACCCCTAGGCAGATCAAATCACTGCCGCCGCGCGAATCCCTTCGTGTCCTCGTACGCAACCGTGGGCTTCGCCTTGCCGTTGGCGGCGCGCACAGGTCTCTGCGGCACGGGGTCCCCATCGCGCGCCGCTTTTGCGCGTGATGGGGTGGCAGGCAGCGCGCCGATCAGCTTCTGGGTGTAGGGATGTTGCGGCGATTCCAGGATCTTCTCCGTGCTCCCGCACTCGACGATGTCGCCCTCGTGCAGGATGGCGATGCGGTGGCAGATGGAGGCCACCGAGAGCAGGTCGTGCGAAATATAAAGGATGGCTGTCCCCAACTCGCGGTTCAGGCGCGCGAACAGCCCCAGGATCTCGGCCTGGGTGATGACGTCGAGCGCGCTGGTGGGCTCGTCGGCGATCAGCAACGCCGGGCGGTGCAGCACGGCCATGGCGATGAGCACGCGCTGCGCCTGTCCCACGCTCAATTGCGAGGCATGGCGGTGCAGAAACTCTTCATGGGCGGGAAGGCTCACGTTGGTGAGCGCCGCCGCGATGCTCGCCTGGCAATCGAAGGATGGTCCCGTGGCGTGCGCTTTCCAGGCCTCCCGCAACTGTGTGCCGATGCTCAGCGCCGGGTTCAGCGAGGAGAGCGGGCTCTGCAGCACCAGGCCGATCTGCTTGCCGCGCAGGGCGCGCAGCTCGCGCTCCTTCATTTTCATCAGGTCGTTGCCCTGGAGGTAGATGCTGCCCTCGGCCCTGCCCCCCTTCAACTCCAGCAGCCGCAGGATAGCCAGCGCCATCGTGCTTTTCCCCGAACCGCTCTGCCCGATCAGCCCGAGGATCTCTCCCCGCCGCATCTGCAGGAATGTATTGCGCAGCACCGGCAGCTTGTTGCGGTAGCCCGCCGTGAGGCAAAGGGAGAGGAATGGCTGTTCGCGCACGATCAACGTTTGCCCGCAGTCTGGACGCCCACGCTGAGCGTCTCGATGTTCCAGTAAGTCTGCGGCCGCAGCACTACCGGGCTGGCGTTGGCCACCGTGGCCGCCACAGCCGAGAGCGCATTCTTGTTGACTAGATAAATAAACGGCTGCTGCTCGACCGCGATCTCCTGCACCCGGTCGAAGCAGGTCTTGCGCCTGGCGGGCTCGAGGCTGGCGGCTTGCTCTTTCATCAGGCGGTCGATCTCGGCTTCCCAGGCGGTCTCCGGCAACTTCTGCCGCGGGTTCCACTGGTGGTTCTCGGCCGAGCTCAGCCACAAGTTCATCTGCGCGTTGGGATCGAGGTCCATGTTGACCATGCCCAGCAGCGCTCCTTCATAGTTGTAGGACTCGGTGATGCGCTCGATCAGCGACGCGAAGTCGAGCGTCACCACGTGCACTGTGATCCCCACCTTGGCCAAGTCCTGCTGGATCATGGTAGCCATGCGCTCGCGCGGCTTGTTGCCGGCGTTGGTGATGATGGAGAATTCGACGGCGTGCCCCTCGCGGTCGCGCAGCGAAGCGCCTTGCAGGCGGAAGCCGTCCTGCTGCAAGAGGCGCAGGGCGCCGCTGGGATCGTAGGCCGGGGCGTGCAGCTTGGCGTTGAACCAGAACTTGTTCGCCGACGAGATCGGGCCAACGGCCGGCTGCGCGTGTCCGCCATAGACCACACGGCTGAGATCGGCGCGGTTGACGGCCGCAGAGACGGCGCGACGGAAATTCGTGGAGCGGAACCACGCGCGCTTGTAAGCTGGGATGGGCGCGTTCGGCACCTGGTTGAACCACATCTGCTCGGAATCGAGGCCCGGCCCAGCATCATGGACCAGCGACGGCGACTGCTTCGCCAGCCGGTCGAAGTACTCGCTGTCCAGCCAGTTGATCAGGTCGATGTCGCCGCGGCGAAAGTTCATCATCTCGATATCGCGGTTGGGCTGAATGCCGAGGCGGACGGAGTCGAGATAGGGCAGTTGGCGTCCGGCCGCGTCGCGCCGCCAGTAATTGGGATTGCGCTTCAAGAGCACGTAGGAATCGGGCTTGTAGTCGGCCACGTAGAACGGCCCCAGGGCCGCGCGCTGCTTGTTGGCCGAGCGCGAGGAGACGATTGCCACCTGGTCGAAGAGCTTGTCCAGGCCGGCAACCGGCGCGGGAAAGGCGATGGTGATGCGCGCCGGCGAATCCACGTGCGTGCGCACCGCGCCCGCGCCGGAGCGGAAGGAGTCGGCGGTGGGCGAGTGCAGCGCCGGATCCATCAGCCGCTGGACGGTCGCGGCCACGTCCGCAGCGGAGAACGGCGTGCCGTCGGAATAGTAAACGCGCTCGCGCAGGTCGAAGGTGATGCTGCGGCCGTCGCGCGCGATCTTCCAGGAGGCGGCCAGTTCGGGCTCAGCCTGCTGCGTCCGCCGGTTGACGCGCACCAGCACCCCGCCGGTCAGGTAGCGGATGGTCTCGGAAGCGTCATCGGCCACCAGCAGCGGGTCGAAGGTCTTGGGGTCCGAGTGCAGGTAGAACCGCAGTTCCCCGCCGGACTGGCCCAGGGCTGCCGAGAGCGAAAGCAACAGGAACACCACCAACGCCAGCGGACGGCGCTTCATGCATACACCTCGTCACGAGAAAGGATGATCTGGAAACTGCTCACCACCAGTATCAGCAGCCCGAGCGGCACCAGCTTCCACGCCTCAAAGCCGAAGCTGGTGAAGCTCTCCAGCTCCCGCAGCAAGCTGCCCCAGGAAGGCAGCGGCTCCTCCACGCCCAGTCCCAGGATGCCGAGATTGGCCTCGCTGATGATGAACACCGGGATGGAGATCCAGAACTGCGCCAGCAGCACCGGCTTCAGGTTGGGCATCACGTGGATGGCCAGCAGGCGCAGTCCGCGCAGCCCGGAAGCGCGCGCCTGCAACACGAAATCGGAATCGCGCAAGCCGCGGGCGCCGGCGCAGAGCACGCGCGCCGAAGCCGCCCAGCCCAGCAGTCCCAAAAGCAAGAAGGTGACGGCGACCGAGGTGATGGGCGCGATGTTCAGCGGCAGCATGGCCCGTACCGCCAGCAGCAGGAACAACCAGGGCATGGAGAGGAACAGGTCGGTGGCCGCCATGGCGGCGCGCTCCCACCATCCCCCCAGATAGCCGGCAACTCCGCCCACCAGGGTCGCCAGCAAGGTCGAGAGCAGGGCGGCGGCCGGCGCCATCAGCAGCGATACGCGGGTGCCATAGAGGACGCGCGAGAAGCGGTCGCGCCCCACTTCATCGGTGCCCAGCAAGTGCTGGTGCGAAGGCGGAGAATTTGGCGCCTCGCGGAACTGGGTCGCGTAATCGGCCGGCGCCCAAAATCCTGCCCCGAGTGATGCCAGCGCCACCAGCACCAGGAACAGCCAGGCGGATTTGCGCAGGTATCTCATGCTTCACTTGTCCTGAAACTCTGTCCCGCGAACTCCGATCCCCAATTGGCGGCCAGAGTGATCACTGTGACCAGCACCGTCAGATTCACCAGCAAGGGCAGGTCGCGACCTAGGGCCGCCTGCCACGCGAGCTGGCCGATGCCGGCAATGCCGCACAAGGCTTCCACCGGGATGGCCGCGCCCAGCGCAATGCTGACTGAGATCCCCGCCACAGCCAGCAACTGCGCGCCCGCCACCGGCAGCACGTGCCAGATGAGAACCTGCAGCCGACCCACGCCCTTGGCGTAGGCGGTCAGCAGGTGCGGCAGGTTGTAGCTCTTGGCCAGCAGGTTGCGGGTGTAGGAGAACACTTTCGGGAACACCACCAACGCGATCACCAGATACGCGGGCGCATTGGCGAACACGAACAGCAAGGCCAGCACGGCCGCGGGCAGGGAGAGGAAGATCCCGCCCAGCACGGTGGCGGCCAGGTCACAAGCCACTCTGCGGGTCATGGTGGCGCCCAGCGCCAGCAGTACGGCGCACAACCAGCCGACCAGCAGCCCAAAGCCGGCCAGGCGCGCGGTCACCGGTAAACGTTCGGCCAGCAGCTTGCGTACTGGACGGTTCAGGGTGCGGGACTCGCCGAGGTCGCCGCGCAGGGCGCGTCCCAGATAGTGAAGGTAGAAGCCGGCGATGTTGCGGTCGTGGGCGCGTGCCCGGCGCAGCGTGGCCACGCTCTCCGAGCTCAGGCGCGCGTCCAGTTGCTGCTCGTCCACGTCGAAACCCGGCGCAAGACGCACCAGCGTGGCCGACAGCAATCCGCCGACGAGCACGACCGCCGCCATCGTTGCCAGGCGCCGGACAATTTTGGGCATCGCCCTCCCCCCTTCAATTCACCGACGCGGAAGGCGCCGTGAGGCCCTGCATCCGCGCGACGCGCTCCCGTTGCGCGTGCTTGATGATGTACATTCTGCGGTCGGCCTCGGTAAGCAACTGTTCGGCGTCGGAGCCGGCATCGGGATAGAACGCGCAGCCGATGCTGAGCGATAGGAAGTCGTGACCGCAGACCTGGCGTCCGGCTTCCCGCGCCAGCGACAGCAGGTGGGCACCCTTCTCTTCCGCCGCTTTGGGCGTCAGCCCGGGGGCGACGATCACGAACTCGTCGCCGCCCATGCGGGCCACGTAGTCGTACTCGCGGCACACCGCCTTCATGAAATCGGCGAACAGGCGCAGCACCTTGTTGCCTTCCAGGTGGCCGAAGCGGTCGTTGATCTGCTTGAAGCCATCCAGGTCGCATACCATGACGGCCAGCGGAGTATTGGTGCGCTTGCAGCGCGCCAGCTCGCGGTCCAGGTGCAGGAACAGGGAGCGGGTGTTAGGCAGCCCGGTGAGATAGTCGGTGGTGGCCGAGCTCTCCGCCTGCTGATACTTCAAGGTGTTCTCGATGCAGATGCCGACCTTGGAGGCGATGGCCAGCAGCACCCGCAGGTGGTCGGTGGTGAAGGCGTCGCGTTCCGCCTTGTAGAGCGCCAGCACGCCCACCACTCCGGTCACGCCCTCCAGCGGCACGGCCAGCGCCGAGCGCAGAGTGCTAAACTTAGATTCGTCGTTGAGGTAGCCGGGCTCGACCGAAGGATTGCCGTTGATGATGGGCTTGCGGTTGTGCGCCACCCATCCCGACAAGCCCTGCCCCATAGGGATCTCCAGCGCGGAGAACAACCGGAAGTTATCGCCGCTCACGTACTGCGGCACCAGGTTGTCGCCCCGGCACACGTAGATGGCGACGGAATCGTAGGGCACCAGTTTCTTCAGCCGCACCGAGAGCACGGACAGGGTTTCGTCCAGGCTGAGGGAGTTGCCCAGATCGTGGCTGAGCTCGAACAGGGTTTGCGCTTCCTGGCGCGCGGCCGCGATGCAGGTGAGGAAGCTCTCGGAATCAGCGGCGGGCGCAGAGGGCGCCGTGCGCTCAAAGCCGGCGGAGGGCTCGAGGCCACGCTCTACCTTGACGTCGGTGGAGAGCCGGGGCTGCAGGGGTTCGGAGGAGGTGCTCTGCGCCAGGCGCTCCAGCTCGATGTAACGGCGCTTCAGCACTTCCACCACGCGCGGGTCGAACTCTATGCCGGCGGCGCGCGCCACGTGCTCCATAGCCTGGTCGAGCGGCAGCGCGCGGCGGTACTGGCGGTCGGAAGCCAGGGCGTCCAGGCAATCCACCGCGGCGAGAATGCGCGCGCCGATGGGGATCTCCGTCCCCCTCAACCCGTCGGGGTAGCCGCTGCCGTTCCACTTCTCGTGGTGCGAGCGCACGATGGGCACCACCGGGTAGGGAAAGCCGACGCGCTTGAGGATCTCCGACCCCACCACCGGGTGGATCTTCATCTTTTCGAATTCTTCCGGGGTCAGGCGGCCGGGCTTGTTGATGATGTGCTCGGGCACGGCCAGCTTGCCGATGTCGTGCAGCAGGGCGGCGGCGCGCAGCGCTTCGATCTCCGCCTCGCTCAGTTCCAGCTCCTTGGCGATCTCGATGGCGTACACGCGCACCCGCTGCAGGTGGTCGTGGGTGGTGTGGTCCTTGGCTTCGATGGCCAGGGCCAGGGCTTCGATGGTGCGCAGGTGCAGGCCAGCCATTTCTTCCACGTGCCGCTTCTCGTCCTCCAGCCGCCCCAGGTACAGACGATAGGAGCGGTACATCCAGTACATGATGGGCAGCACCAGCAGCGAGGTCTGCCAGCCGACCCAGTGGTTGAGGACAGCCACCATGCCGGCGATGGCCGCTCCCACCAGGTAGTAAGGGAACGACCAGAAGTAGCACTCAGACCAGACCTTGCGAAACGGCTTGCCCTCGGTGAGGCAGATGACGATGGCCACCGGGATAGTGTTGCTTAGGAAGTAGGCGCAGGCAGCGGCGATCAGCAGCAGCGGCACGCTGTTGTGCAGCACCGGCGCCAGCCGGTGATAGGCGAAAGCCGAGAGCGCGATGGCCGGCGCCATCATGCCGAACACGTTGAAAATTACCTTGATGGACGCGGGCGCGGTCCGGGTGTTCCACAGGCACTGCACCAAGCCGGAGGCGCAGCCGATCAGCAATGTCTCCGGCAGCGACAGCTCCAGAATGCCGATCAGGATGAACAGGAAGTTCACCGACATGGTGCCGTCGATGCCGGGCAAATGCACTTTCAAGCCGGAGGCCAGCAGCGCCACCAGCAGATAACAGAAGAAGCGCAGCCCATCGTGCGATTCCCAGCGCAGCAGCCCGCCGGCCAACACGGCAGCTCCCAGGGCCGACGTCAGGAAGATGAACGCTAGCGCTCGTTTGGGCATGGACGGGTTGCTCTCCACCTTTAGCGGCAAATGGGCGGCCAGTCGCGAGAGCCCGCGGACGAGAACATCCCCTAGCGTTCTTAGTGACTTAAACATTGTTGCTCGCGCGCGTCTCTGGGGGAAAGCGACAATCTGTCGCAACAGGGCGGGCACCGCAGGCATTTTGTCCTGGGCCGGCGAGCCCAGGCTTAACAATCCGTCCAATGTAACCGCTTGTATACGTTACAAAGGTGGCTGAACGGCGGGAGCCAGGACCGCCGCCGCACGGGCTCGTCGCTCCTCATCACGCGACGGGCCGCCTCTAACTCGATCGCCGGTCGCTGCCTCTGCCCACAGGCCGGGCGACAAGTTGGCGCACGCGCCCCGCCACATG
>JAHFUA010000120.1 GCA_023265315.1 Acidobacteriota bacterium
CCTGATGATTGCCATCTCCATGGTGGCCATGCCCATCCTGTATAAGGTGGGCGGCAACGTGGTGGCCCTGTTTGTCATGCTGTTTATTGTTTACTGGTGCTACGGCACCCAGCTTTCGGTCAACGCCTCGACGGCGGCCGACTTCTGGGGGACCAAGAACGTGGGCATCAACTACGGCATGCTGTTCACGGCCTGGGGGGTGGCGGGTCTGCTGGGTGGCCGCATCGGGGGCAGGCTGTACGACAAGTACCACAACTACCAGATGGCGTTCTACGTCGCGGCTGGCCTGGCGGCGGTGGCGCTGATCGCCGAACTGCTCGCCCGCAAGCCGGCCCCGCCGGAGAGCGTGCGGGTCGCGGTGAAAGCAACCGCCTAACCGGGTTGCTGTAGGCGGACCGGTGAGGCAGCGGCGACGTGGACCGCCGTTGCCGCACCCGGCTGGCAATCGCATTACTGTACCATTGGTGTGAAATCAACAGGCAGGTGAGAACCCACTTCACCTGCCTTAATTCTTTTGTAAGGAAAGTTCCACGGCATCCGGGGGACCGTTTCGCCCTTGGTTAGACAAACCATAGCACTCACTCCGTCCCTGGCTCTCTCATTGCCGCTTACCCAGCACTGCGGGGCCCTGCGGGGCACGGCTAGCGCGTCGGCGAAGCGGGACGCGGGTCTTCACGACCGAGTGTTGCAAAACGTACGCGGCGTCCTTCACAGGCTCTCGCCAACGTTCATGCGGTCCAGAACCATTCAACGCCGTGTCCTCATGAATAATCCAGGTTCAGGCGTGCGGTTCAGGGTCATTTTGAGAGCTTTATCTCGCGCGAGTCGAGAAATCTGCTTTTTCCTCGGCTGCTCGGTCGGAAACAAGACAACGCCAGGACCGATGCAACTCGACAAAATATTCCATGCTGCTGCTGTGAAGGTGCAAACCGTACAACGGCGCATCAATGCTGGGTGTCAAGATGGCCGCCGGGCATTTCTTCGCGGGTTTTTCACAAAGTTGTGGAAAGCGATGCGCTTTCGGCACGCCTGAACCAGACAAATCTCTTGACGCCAGAAAACTTATGAAGCATGTTGAGGTGGAGAGGATGGAATCTTGGATCTTGTCGCTTATATAGATGGTGGGTCTCACGGAAATCCTGGGCCATCGGGGATCGGGGTAGTGATCGAGCACGCCGGCGGGCACAAGATCCGGATCGCCAAGCGGATCGGCCACCAGGACAATAACGTGGCCGAGTACGTCGCGCTGCTGGAAGCCCTGCAGTACGCCCACGAGCAGAAAGCCAGGAGGCTGCGCGTCTATTCCGATTCCGAAGTGGTGGTGCGGCAGATGAGCGGCGAGTATGCCTGCCTCAGCCCCCGCCTCTACTCCCTGAACTGGACTTGCCGCAAGCTGGCGCGCTCCCTGGAGTTTTCCATCACCCACGTTCCCCGCGAGAACAACAGCGAAGCCAACTCGCTGGCCAACCACGCCGTCCGCACCCACGCCGATCCGCGCGCCTTTCGAGAGCTCAGGGCAGGCCTTGGTAATCCTCTGACCGAGGTTTAACCTAGGCAGGAGGTGGCGTCGGCCTGTCCGGAGAATCCGGGCATTCAGGGCAGGCGGGAACCCTCCTTAATATATGGCGACTGCAATCGATACTGCCCAGAGGGCCAAGTCGGCGCCGATGCCGGCGAGTTTCGCCGTCTCCCCCGCCTCGGAGAAACTGAAGGAGGAACTGGGACGCATTGTGGAGCCGTCCCGAGTCCTCACCCGGCCCATCGACCTGATCGCGTTCGCTTCCGACGCCAGCTTCTACCGCCTGATTCCGAAAGCGGTGGTTCTGGCGCAAGGTGTGACCGAGATCCAGGCGCTGTTCCGCTTTAGCCACCAGCGGCGAATCCCAATCACCTTCCGCACCGCCGGCACCAGCCTTTCGGGGCAGGCGGTCACCGACGGCATCCTGGTCGAGGTCGCCCGCCACTGGAAAGGGCTGACGATTGAGGACAACGGCGGAAAAGTGCGGGTCCAGCCCGGGGTGATCGGCGGATACGTCAATAGCGTGCTGCGGCCGTATGGGGTGAAGATCGGCCCCGACCCGGCTTCGATCAGCACTTGCATGATCGGCGGGATCCTCTCCAACAACTCCAGCGGGATGTGTTGTGGCGTCAGCCAGAACGCTTACCATACGCTCGATTCGCTGACCTTCGTGCTGCCTTCCGGGACGGTGATTGACAGCGCCTATGCCCGCGCCGATGAGGAGTTCCGCGTTAAGGAGCCGAAGCTGGCGGAGGGCCTGCTGGAGCTGAAGCGGCAGATCGAGTCCAATTCCGTGCTGCGCGATCGCATCCGCGCCAAGTACCGCATGAAGAACACCACCGGGTACTCGCTGAACGCGTTTCTCGATTGCGACCGCCCGGTGGACATCTTCAAGCAGGTGCTGATCGGCTCGGAAGGCACGCTGGCTTTTATCGCCGAGGCCGTGCTGAACACCGTCCTCGATCTGCCCGTCAAGTACACCGGGCTGCTGCTGTTTCCGAATTTGCACGATGCGGCCGCTGCCATCGTGCCCCTGCGCGACGCGGGAGCCGCAGCGCTGGAGATCATGGACCGCGCCTCGTTGCGCTCCGTGGAAGACCAGGCGGGGAGTCCACCATCTCTCCGCAAGCTGCCGGGCGAAGCCGCAGGGCTGCTGGTTGAGTTCCAAGAGGCGAGCGAAGGCGACCGCGCCGCGCTGGAATCGGTTGCCCGCCGGGCTGTGGACGGGCTGAAGCTGCTGGAAGCTCCGCTGTTCACCCACCACGCGGACGAGCAAGCGGCGCTGTGGAAGATCCGCGCCGGCATGTTCCCCTCCGTAGGGGCGGTGCGCAAGAGCGGCACTACGGTCATCATCGAGGACGTCGCCTTTCCCATCCAGCATCTGGCTGACGCCACGGTCGACCTGCAAGATCTCTTCCTCAAGCACGGCTACGACAACGGCATCATCTTCGGCCATGCCAAGGACGGCAACCTGCACTTCGTGATCACGCAGTCGTTCAACGACCAGAAGGCGATCGACCAGTACGCGCGCTTCATCGACGATGTGGTGAAGCTGGTGGTGGAGCGCTACGACGGCGCCCTCAAGGGTGAGCACGGCACCGGGCGGAACATGGCCCCGTTCGTCGAAGCCGAGTGGGGCGGCGACGCTTACCGCATCATGAAGCGCCTTAAGGAGCTGGTGGATCCTGACGGCCTGCTGAATCCGGGCGTGATCATCAACTCCGATCCCAAGGCCCACCTCGCCGACCTGAAGCGCATGCCGGTGGTCGAGGACGAGGTGGATAAATGCATCGAGTGCGGCTACTGCGAGCCCAAGTGTCCCAGCCGCAACCTGACCACGACGCCGCGACAGCGCATCGTGGTGCGCCGTGAGATGCAGCGCTTGAAGGACGCTGGCGGGAACGGTGCGCTTGCCACTCTGGAAGTGGACTTCCCTTACATGGCGCTCGATACCTGTGCGGTGGACGGGCTCTGCGCTACGGCCTGCCCGGTCTCGATCGATACCGGGCAACTCACCAAGCGCTTTCGCCGGCTGCGGCACTCCAAATCAGCGCATGAGCGTGCGGTTCGCTTCGCGAATAATTTCGCGTCTTTGGAACGCTGGATGCGGCTTGGACTCCGCCTCGGCCACATGGTGCAGGCGGTGCTCGGGGCGGGAACCATGGTGGCGATCACGCGCGCCATCCGCTCGCTGGCCGGCGAATTCCCGCTGTGGAGCGCGGATGTTCCGCGGCCGGCAGGGCCTCGCCCCGCGACCGAACCGGCGAACGCCCAGGCGGTCTACTTCCCCGCCTGCATTTCGCGGGTGCTGGGCCGTTTGCCGGGAGAAACCACCGAGCAGTCGCTGATGGAAGTGTTCGTCACTCTGGCTCGCCGCGCCGGTGTGCCGGTGTTCATCCCGGCGGACGTGGAGGGAGTCTGCTGCGGCGTGCCGTTCTCTTCTAAGGGCTTCGACCAGGCGCACGATCTGCTGGCGAACAGAACGATCGAAAAGTTCTACCAGTGGTCTGAAGGCGGCAAGCTGCCGGTGGTCATTGACACCACACCGTGCACTTACGGGATCGTCACCTGCCGTCCGCAGCTCACACTGGAGAACCAGGAGAAGTTCGATGGTCTGAAGATCCTCGACAGCGCGCAATTCGCGCACGACCGACTGCTGCCCAAGCTCAAGATCATGCAGATGGCGGAGTCGGTGGCGCTGCATCCGGTCTGCTCGGGCACCAAGCTGAACCTCCTGCCGAAGCTGGAGGGGATTGCCCGCGCTTGCAGCGAGAAAGTCGTGGTGCCGCTGAACGCCGGCTGTTGCGGCTTCGCGGGCGACCGCGGCTTCCTCTTCCCCGAACTCACCCAATCGGCGACGCGCCCCGAAGCCGACGAACTGAAGGGTGCGGCGCAGGACGGTTACTATTCCAGCAGCCGCACCTGCGAGATCGGCATGAGCCGGGCGACGGGGCAGGTGTACGTGTCGTATCTGTATTTGCTGGAGCAGGCGACGCGGGGGTGATCGGCTGGAGGACGCTGCCTGCAGCCGGCGGGACGCCCGGCGCCACTGCTTACGCCGGCTCCCTCACCGTCAGCACCGGGCAGGGAGCCTTGCAGACGATCTCGTAAGCCTTGGCCTGTGCCGGTTCCGGCTGCGCGACCTCTTCCACCGGCCGCAGACCCAGCACGATGAGGTTGGGGTTTGAGGTGGCCGAAGTCTCGAGGATCTGGCTGGTCGCGGCCCCGAATTCCACCAAGAACTCGGGCGTGCTCGGCAGCCGGGCCCCTTCAGGAATCAGCGCCCGCAGCCGCTTCAAGCGCTGATTGCGGATGCGCTCCTGCTCCTCGGGCGGAAGCTGCCCCGCGTCGGTCACCACGTGCAGCACCGCCAGCGCAGACTGCAGTTGTTCCGCCAGCCACACGGCGTAGCGCACCGCATAAAGAGACTGATGAGCGAAGCCGGTCGGCACCAGGATCCGCTGCGGGCCGGCTTCCGGGTCCTGGCTGGAGCTGGGACCGACGATCAGCACGGGGCAGGGCGCCTGGCGGAAAATCTTTTCCGCGACCGAGCCCATGATGAACTTCCATACGCCCGTGCGCCCGTGCGTTCCCACCACCACCAGGTCGATGGCCCGCTCTCGAATCAGCTCCGAAAGCACCCCCCACACGTCGCCGGGCTTGACCAGCAGCTCGTGCTGGATGCCGGTGAGGCGTCCGGCGATGAGGTGGTCCATGATCTCGGCCTGGCCGGCGCGCCATGCGTCCATCAGCGGCCCTTCGGACTGCGAGCTGGCGACGTGGATCAGGAGCAGCTTGGCGCTGTGCCGCCGCGCGATGTCGATAGCAAAGCGCGTCGCCATCTTGGAGGCAGGCGAGAAGTCGGTAGCCACCAGGATGTTGTCGAGCTTCAGAACTGCGGGCAGCGTCGGCATGCGGCTGAACCGCGCAGTATATAGCACCGGCGCGCCGGCTGCACGCTTGGTGATGCATCGGGGGCAGGGCGCCGGTTTTCCACATTTGCACTAATCACGGGCATTGACGCGAGCAGAGTGCGCATTTAATGTGAGCTCCGTCGACGGCTGAAAGGGTTGGCTTCCTGAAAAGTAGCCAGTCCGAAGTAAGCTGGGTGATTAGTCCGGCGGGGTGACCTGCAGGGACTGCCAAACCCGAAAAAACCGACTGCTTTGCGAGAGGCAGCCGGGGTTTGGGACCGCGAAAGCGGCGATCGCATCAGGGGCTGTGACGGTGCATGTTTCCACGTCGTTGACTCCCTCGCCGGAGTCGGCGGCTGGAACATAACCGATGTCGCAGCCCTTCCTATTTTTCCCAGGAAATCTTCCCCTCCCCAAAGCCCTGATTTATTCACCAGGGTGGAGCAGGCCTTTCGGTCCGAGGCTAATGAGGCGGGAATTGAAGGGAAAAAGCATCGGCCGGTGTCGGCGAAGAGCGCTGGTCGCTATCGGCGGAACCGGCCGTCGTGGACTTGTTTTGTAGCTGCCATGCAAAATCCTTTCTTTGTCTTGCAGGCACGCTGGGTTATTAGCCACCCCAAACTGCGCTGCCAGCTTTCGTGTTCGTCTTCACCGTCATGGGAGCTTCTCCTCTCTCTCAGAAATCTTGTTGCTTTTCTGTTTTTGCCTCTTGTCCTTTTCTTCAGCGTGCAGCTTGGCTTAGCCACCCCAAACTGCGCTGCCGGCCTTGGTGTTCGTCTTAACCGTCATGGAAGTACTCCTTTCTTTTGAGATTTCGTTTCTGCCCGGTTACTTTTGACTTTCTTTATTACCTCGGACACCTTGACATGTAGCAATGCCTGTGCCAAAGGCCGGGGCCCTCTGCCGGATCGCCAAGAATGCGCGTTAGTTATTGAAAACAGGTAAGTTATTCTATCCAGAGGTTAGGCAGACAGACCTCGGCCAAGGCCCGCAGCCGCTTCGACATAACAGTCCTGTTTGGTGACCTAACATTTACGTTAGGTCCGCGCCGGGGGGGGCGTATCCGGCGCGTTGATATACTCATTCCCGTGGCGAGCACTCCCAACCAGCAGGCCGGGCCGGTACCCCCTTCGGCAAGCTCAGGGCAGGCTCCGCTCCGCCTGGAAGCGGTGAGCGGACCGCTGGAGGGCAGGATTTTCGCGCTGGAGGAAGGCGAGGTCTCGATTGGCCGCGAGCCCTCGAACCAGGTGTCGCTTTTGGACCCGCTGGTCTCACGCCGGCATTGCGTGGTCCGCCGCGACGGCCCTGATGTCCGCCTCCAAGACCTGGACAGCCGCAACAGCACCTTCGTGAACGGCGTGCCGGTGAAAGAACGGGTGCTGGCGCACGGCGATCAGGTGCGGGTAGGGAGTTCGATTTTCGTTTTCCACGGGCCGCACGAGGAAGCGACGCCCAGCAGTTCCCTCCGCCTGCAGGCCTCGGTAGCGCCCGGCGGACCCACGGTGATACTGCGCAAAGAGGACGCGGTGTACCTGCAGCCGCCGCCATCGGGCGCGAGCTTGCCCACATCGGCGCGCATGGTCCGTGACTTGAACGTGCTGCTGAACTTCAGCCGGACGCTCAGTTCGGTCCATGATGTTGCGACCCTGCAGCAGAAGGTGCTGGACGCGGTCTTCGAGGTGGCGCCGGCGGATCGCGCCGCGGTCCTGCTGCTGGAGGAGGGCTCGGAGGAATTCTCGTCCGTCCTGGGGCGCTACCGGCAGGCGGGCCCGGAGCAGCCCGTCCAGGCCAGCCAGACGATTCTCAGCCAGGTCATCGACGACAACATCGCGGTGCTGTCCAACGAGGTGGCCGAGGACGAAACCTACCGCGCCGCCGACAGCCTGGTGTCCCCCCGGGTGCGCTCGGTGCTGGCCGCGCCCATGGAGGCGCAAGGCAAGCTGGTGGGGGTGATCTACCTGGATGCCAGCTCAGCCGGCGTCCAGTTCGATGCCGGGCTGCTGCAACTGGTGCTGGCGCTGGGCAACATCGCGGGATTGGCGATGGAAAACGCGCGCCGACTGGAGCGGCTGGGGGGCGAGAACCGGCGCCTGCAGCAGGAACTGGCTGCCGATCATGGCCTGGTCGGCGAGAGCCTGCCGATGCGCGCCGTCCTGGAGTTCATCTCCCGGGTCGCGGGGCGGGAATCCACGGTGCTGATCTGGGGGGAAAGCGGCACCGGCAAGGAACTGGTGGCGCGCGCCATCCATGCCAACAGCGGCCGCGCCGAGAAGCCTTTCGTGGCCATCAACTGCGCCGCCATCACCGAAACCTTGCTGGAGAGCGAGTTGTTCGGCCACGAAAAAGGGGCATTCACGGGGGCGGTCGGGCAGAAAAAAGGAAAGCTGGAAACGGCCGACGGCGGCACCGTATTCCTCGACGAAGTAGGCGAGCTAGCGGTGCCGTTGCAGGCCAAGCTGCTGCGGGTCTTGCAGGAGCGCGAGTTCGAACGCGTCGGCGGAACCCGTCCCATCAAGGTAGACATCCGGGTGATCGCCGCCACCAACCGCGACCTGAAGGAAGCCTCGCGCACCGGAAGCTTCCGCCCAGATTTGTTCTACCGGCTGAATGTGGTTTCGGTGCGGATGCCTGCCTTGCGCGAGCGCAAAGAGGACATCCCCTTGCTGGCCAACTTCTTCGCCGCCCGTTTCGGCGAAAAGGTGAAGCGGCGCGTGGCCGGCATCTCGGCCAAAGCCCGCGCCTGCCTGCTGCGCTACGAGTGGCCGGGCAACGTCCGCGAACTGGAGAACGCCCTCGAGCGCGCCGTGGTGCTGGGCTCGACCGAGCAGATCCTGCTGGAGGACCTGCCGGAGGCGCTGGTGGAGGAGACCGCGGCGGAAGGCGAGCCGGTCACCGCCCTGCACGAAGGGCTGCGCCAAGCCAAGAAGGCGCTCATCGAGCGCGCCATTGAACAGGCCGGCGGCAACTACACCGAGGCGGCCGGAATCCTGGGCGTCCATCCCAATCACCTGTTTCGGCTGATCCGCACGCTGAACTTGAAGCCCAAGCGCGAGCGGCCGGCATAGAACCAACATGGCGACGAGAACGAAAAGCCTGCGCGGGCAGAGAAACGCACTGGTAATGTTTTTGCGGACCTCGGTCTCCCTCATGCCGAACAGGAGCTTTTGAAAGCCAACCTCCCCCCCAGATGTACCGCCTCATCAAGGGACGCGGGCTCACGCAAGCCGAAGCCGGAAAGATCCTCGGCATTAAGCAGTCCCACGTGTCAGCATTGATGCGCAACCGCTCCGGCGCTTTCTCTGTGGAACGCCTCATGGACTTTCTCACCGCCCTTGAGCAGGACGTGGAGATTACCGTGAAGCCGGCCCGAAAAGAGCACGGTGAGGTGTCTGTGGTCGCATGACCGCGCTGGCTCGACAAGGCGGAACGCGCAGGTTCAAGGGCTTGAAGCAGTTCATTCCGCTGCAAACAGGTATGCTCATCGCTACTTCAGCCCCTTGACCAAATACAGGTTGGCCAAGTCGTGCTGGAAGGTGCAGGCCACCGCCTTGCCATCGGGAGAGAGCGCGACGCGGCCGACGAACTCCGCCCCGCTCTCCGGCACCTTCAGAACGCGCCAGGGTTCTCGTTTTCGCGACGCAACCTCCAGCCGCGTAAGCCTGATGGTCTCGCCCTCGGCCTGAGCCAAAAACAGGTAACGCCCGTCACCGCTCCAGCGGACGACGGTCTCGCCGCCGTGAAGCTCGGAGATCGCCTTTGGCTCTCCGCCAGCGATGTCGCCAAGCAGGAGCTTGTGCGGATCGACCACGACGAAGCTATGCCCATCCGGCGAGACCCGTGTCGCCCGGCCCCCCTCCGGCGTGACGGGTGTTGGTTTGCCGCCGTCCAATTCATACATCCAGGAGCGCACCGGATGTCCTGGCTGATTGCCGGTGAAGAGGATGCGCTTGCCGTCGGGGAACCACTCGACGGATTCGTAGTGCATGTCTCCCGGGTCAAGCACACGCAACTCACCCGGGCCCGTTGGCAGAAGCAACAACTGAGAGCGCGCCGGCTGGTGGCGGATGCTGGCCACCCACTTCCCGTCCGGCGAAAGCGCCGGCAGGTTGCCGTATCCCAGCCGCACCGCCGGCGATCCATCCGTCTTTCTCAGGTAGATGGCGGCATTGCGGCCTTCCCCGCTGCTGAGCTCGACGAAGACGAGGGACTTGGCATCCTGCGAAAGGTCATAGGCAAAGGACGCGTCGAACCAGGCAAGATCGCGCGGCGCTGAACCGTCGGCGGGAGCGAACAGGATGCCCAGCCGGGAATTCACGGCGTTGATGAGCACACGGCCGTCGCGGGCCACGTCCTGCATGATGATCCATCCCGGAGCCTGGGAAATGAGCCGCCGTTTGCCGGAGAGATCCACGGCGTAGAGTGCCGGGTCGGCGCCCGCCTGGGCACCGGAAAACCAGATATCGTTTCCGGTCGGCGACCAGTTCAGCCAGCCGACGCCGCGCCATCCGCGGGAGAGCACTTGTTTCGGGTGATTTGGGCCGACGATGCAGACCGAGTAATCCCCCACGGCAATGTCATGTTCGAAGAAGGCCACAAGCTTGCCGTCGCGCGACACGCGCGGATAGGCCGGCGGCAGGTCCTCGGTGTCGTACAGTACCGTGCCCACGGGGTATTCGAGCCGGTACTTGCCGGCGACTTTGCGCACCACCGCCAGCGATTCCCCGTCCGGCCCCCAGTCGGCGTGAAAGACGTTTTCCAGGATCTCTCGCGGTGCGCCCCCTCCGAAGGGCACGCGGGCGAGCGTGCCGGCAGGGCCATTGCCCAGCAAGACCGCCATCTCTCCCGAGTTGGAGACGGACATTACGCGGCCGTTCGGCAATTGCAACTGCCGCCCTTCCCGGTTCCCGGGGATCACGGAATAAAAAGTGGATGGGGCGCCGTCCCACTCGGCGCTGTAAACGATGGCGCCGCCCGAGGCGAACTTGGCGGAGGTTACATCGCCGCGCCGGAAGGTCAGCCTCTGGAAGGTGGGGGGCTCGGAGCGGAGCAATTGTGGCGCGAAATAGGCCGCGGGCACGAGCGCCAGCGCGATCGCGGCGAGCGCGCCGATTG
>JAHFUA010000121.1:0-9776 GCA_023265315.1 Acidobacteriota bacterium
ACTTCGCGCTGAGCGCCGGTGTCGCGGCCATCGCCGCTACCGCGACTCGTTACGTGGGCTGGCGGACGCCTCTGACGGTGCTGCCGGTGATGATCGCGACCTACGTCTCGTACAAGCGGTACTTCCGGTTCCCCGCGGTGGCCGTCGCCAACTTGCAGTTCGCGAGTTTGCCCGCGGGCGCCCGCGAGATGGCGGAGGTTAAGGGGGAGCGACTGCAGTAGGCCCACCTCAATCCTGGCCCGCGGCATGAAGATCAGCAGCTTCCTGCCGCGTTTTTGTTTTTTCCGCCCAGGGAACCGGGCCCTCCAGCCCGGCAAGTTACGAACGTGCTTGCCCGGCAGCTAATTACCTTAGTGTGCTCCCACGGTTGACAGGGGTAATCAGATGGCCGATAAAGCATTAGGGCACCGTTCCGCTCGGGGAATACCTGTGTGCGGACCGCTGTTACAGCAATGCCGGAATTCACCACTACCGCCGAGACTTCCCGCTACCACATTCAGGGCTTTGAAGCCGTGGTCTGCAGCGAGGCCATGCATAAGCTCATGCAGATGGTGGAGCGCGTGGCCCGCAGCAGCGCGGCGGTGCTGATCGTGGGCGAGACCGGCAGCGGCAAGGAGTTCATCGCCCGCGCCATCCATCATAATTCCCTGCGCTGCAGCAAGCCCTGGGTGGACCTGAACTGCGCCGCGCTCCCCGAGAACCTGGTGGAGAGCGAACTGTTCGGCTACGAGAAAGGCGCGTTCAGCAGCGCCGACACTCCCAAGCCAGGCCTGTTCGAACTGGCCGACCACGGCACGCTCTTCCTCGACGAGATCGGCGAACTCGAGCCCAAGGTGCAGGTCAAGCTGTTGCGCGTGCTCGATGGCGTCCCTTACTACCGGCTGGGCGGTAGCAAGAAGATCTCGGTGGACGTGCGCATCGTCGCCGCCACCAATCAGGACCTGGAAGAGCAGGTGCGCGCCGGCCGCTTCCGCAGCGACCTCTATCATCGCCTGGGACAATTCCAGCTCAAGGTGCCGCCCTTGCGCAGCCGGCCGGAGGACATTCTGGGGCTGGCCGAACATCTGCTCAAGCAGCACAAGCCGGACATGCGCTTTTCCGACGATGCCCTGCGCGCGCTGCTCGCCTATTCCTGGCCGGGCAATGTGCGAGAACTGAAGAACTTCGTGTTGCAGGCGGCCACCTTGGCAGAGGATGCCAAGATCCGCCTTGCCGACCTGCCCCCGGAGATCGGGGGCGCACCGCGCGTGGAGGACGAAGTCCCCACCAGCGACTTGGCCGAGATCGAGCGCCAAACCATCGTCAAGGTGCTGGCCGCGACCAGCGGCCACCAGGGCCAGGCGGCGGAACAGCTCGGCATCTCGCGCCGCACCCTCAGCCGTAAGCTCAAGCAGTACAAGATCGACGCCGAACGCCGCAGCTCGAATCCGCTGGGCACACTGGGCGGGGAACAACAGAACTACTTCCGCGCGGCGCTGGATGTGCCGGTCACCCTCCGCACCAAGTGGGGCGAAGAGCTCAACGTCCGCTGCGTCAACCTCGCGACCGGCGGGCTGGCGGTCAGCGGCATCGTCAATCCCCAGAAGTGCAGCGGCGACCTCGAGATCCGCTTCGCTATGCCGGAGGGCCTCGCGGTCGAGGCCACGGGACGCATCGCCTGGGCCGACGTCCGCGGCAAGGCCGGCATCCGCTTCACCCAGATCGGTCCCCAGGTGGTCGCCAAGCTCCAGCAGTGGATCTCGGAAAAGCAGCAGCAAGAAGGCTGGACCGTCGCCGAAGCCCACTGATACTCTGATTTCTGCCGTCGCTGCGCCCGGATTATTCGCGAACTTTCTTTAAAAGGGCGCGGCCCCCTGCCGCGCCGTGCTGTTCCTGACTTTGTCCTCCCGGAGCGCGAGTCGCAGGGACCCTAATTCGCCTCCCGCGAAAGCGGACGCATCTCTTCACGACAGAATCTTTCGCTTGGCCGTCCGGTGTACGAACACCGGGGCCCGGCGCCATCTTCGCCGGCGCTGCTCGCCGTTGACTTGCTTCCAGCCACGACCTAACATGGGCGCCCACGGGGGATTTCTTGATCGGCCGCACGGTGGCGCACTATCGCGTGCTGGAGAAGCTCGGCGGTGGCGGTATGGGTGTGGTCTATAAGGCCGAGGACCTCAAGCTCGGCCGCACGGTTGCCCTCAAGTTCCTTCCCGAAGAAATGTTGCGCGAGCCCCAGGCGCTGGAACGCTTCCAGCGCGAAGCCCGCGCCGCTTCCTCGCTCGACCACCCCAACATCTGCACGATATTCGAGATCGGCGAGCACGAAGGCCAACCCTTCATCGCCATGCAGTACCTAGAAGGCCGCACCCTCAAGCACCTGGTCGAAGGCCGCGCACTCAAGATCGCCACCGCCCTCGAACTGGCTATCCAGATCGCCGACGCGCTCGAAGCCGCCCATCTCAAAGGTATCGTCCACCGCGACATCAAGCCCGCCAACATCTTCGTCACCAGCCGCGAGCAGGCCAAGGTGCTGGATTTCGGCCTGGCCAAGCTGGCGCCCAGACGTGTCGCCGAAGCCGTGGGCGCCTCCGCCATGCCCACCAGCGCGGGGCAGGATTTGCTGACCAGCCCCGGCGTGGCCATGGGGACGGTGGCCTACATGTCGCCGGAGCAGGCTCGCGGAGAAGAACTGGACACCCGTACCGACCTGTTCTCCTTCGGCGCCGTGCTCTACGAGATGGTCACCGGCACGATGCCTTTCCGCGGCGACACCTCGGCGGTGATCTTCGACTCCATCCTCAACCGCGTACCCACGCCTCCGGTGCGGCTGAACCCGGAACTACCGGCCAAGCTGGAGGAGATCATCGACAAGGCGCTGGAGAAGGACCGCCGCTTGCGCTACCAGACGGCGTCCGATCTGCGCACCGACCTGGCACGCCTGAAGCGGGATCTCGATTCTGGCCGGGCGGCGGCGATCGCGTCGTCTGCAGTCGCAATTCCCGACGTCGCACCTGCGCCGGCCGGCGGAGTGACGCCCGCCAGCGGCGCCAGCCGCCCAGTCGCCGCCGCCGTGACGCCCGCGAGCGGAACAACGCTCGCCAGCGGCACCGCTCCCGCGGTCACACCCGAACCGGCGCCGCGCAAGCCGGTGTGGCTGTATGCAGCGGCGGCGGTCGTGCTTATTGTGCTCGCGGTTCTCGGCGGGTGGAGCTTCCGCAGACGAGCAACCCGCCCTGGCTCGATCACCGGCCACAAATCCGTTGCCGTGCTCTACTTCATCAACCTTTCGCAAGATAAATCCCTCGACTGGCTCGACCGCGGCTTGAGCGAGATGCTCACCACCAACCTGGCGCAGGTGCAGGGGCTCGACGTGCTCTCCACTGAGCGCATCCAGGGTTCGCTGCAACGCGTGGGCAAGAAAAACGGCGCCATGGACCCGGGCGTGGCGCAGGCGGTAGCCCGCGATGCCGGCGCCGACGCCTTCATCACCGGTGCGCTCTTGAAGGTCGGCCCCACGCAATTGCGCCTCGACGTGCGCGTGCAGGACACGCAGACCGGCCAGATCCTCGAATCCGAGAAGCTCGAAGGCGAGAGCGTCCAGAACATCTTCGGCATGGTGGATTCGCTTACCGCCCGCATCGCCGAGCGTTTCCTGCCGGGCGGCGCTCCCAAGGCCCCGGCTATTGAGCAGGCGATGACCTCCAACGTCGAGGCCTACCGCCATTACCAGTTGGGACTCGACTATGAACGCCGCTTCATGACCGCGGACGCCATCCGCGAGCTGGAGGAAGCAGCACGGCTGGATCCGCAATTCGCCTCGGCCTATCTCAGTCTGGCGTTCAATTACCGCTTCCAGGGAGACCTGCGCAAAGCCGACGAGGTGGACCGCAAAATCGAGCCGCTCCAATCCCGCCTGCCGCGCCACGAGCAGCTACTGTTCCAGCTCAATCAGGCCCGTCGCGGACGGGACACGGAAGGAGTGATCCGCACGCTTGAGTCCATCATCGCCGAGTTCCCGCGGGACGCGAGCTCTCGCGCCTCTCTTGGGGTTCTGCTTCAGAGAGTGGACCAAGACGAGCGGGCGGTGAAGATTCTCCAGGAAGGACTGGCATTCGACCCCAAAGAGGAATCCTTGCTCAATATCCTCGGCTATGCGCAAGCCGCGCGCGGAGACCAAGCCGCCGCGATCCAGGCGAACGATCAGTACATGGCGGTCCGGCCGGGGGACCCGAATCCAGTGGACACGCGCGGCGACATTCTTTACCTATTCAACCGCGACGACGAAGCCATCGCCGCCTATCGCAAGGTGCTGGAGTTGAATTCCGACTTCCAGGGCTACTCGGAGTACCTCAAGCTGGCCGTGGTTTACGCCGACCAGGGGAAATACGCACTGGCTGAGGCTGCCCTGCAAGAGTACGCGCAACGTACGACCTCGCTCGGCCGCCTGTACATGCCGGTCTGGCAGGCGCAGATCCAGCAAATGCGCGGTGACCTGGACGGCGCTCTGGAAAACTATCGCAAGGCCGTCTTGCAACTCGGACGCGCAGGCCAGGACTCCGCCGCCGGTGACAGCCTGCAATCGTTCGCTCTCCTCGCTAGCTTGACCGGCGATACCTCGCCTTCACTGTCCTTCGCCCGCCAACAAAAACTACATGGCGAGGAGCTGCCAGCCGTGGCTTTGCTCGAAATGGTGCGCAGGGACGCGGGCGCCTCCGAGCGCACTCTGCAACAATATGCTGGTACGCGAGGAACTTCGCCACGCTTCATCGAGGTCCAGCGCGCTTTGCACCAGATGATCTCTGCCGTGACACGCAATGATGGCGGCGGGGCTCTTGCGGCCTTGGCTGGTCTGCCGGATTTCCAGGAAGAGCCGTTCCTGTTCAACAAGGGGCGCGCACACCTGCTGCTGAACAACTACCCCGCCGCCGAGCAGGACTTCCGGCGCACCTTGCGCGAGAGCCACAGTATGGGCAACTTGGGCTTCATGCTTGCCCAGATTCCCTTGTATGCCGTCCTCTCCCACTTCTACCTCGGGCAGCTTTACGAGAACACCGGTAAGAGCCAGCAGGCGGTGGACGAGTACCAGTCCTTTCTCGCGCACTTTGAAGGCTCCCGCACAAAGTTGCCGCAGGTTGCGGAAGCTCGCGCTGCCCTCAAGCGCCTGATCCACTAACGGCAAGCACCAGGGCCAATCGGTCGCGTTCCAAAACACAACCGGCACCTCAGATCCCTGCCAGCGCGGGACAACCTTCTGGCGATTTGCCGCTATCTTAGCGTCAGTTCCATAGGGATGCCGCGAGTTGCCGCCAAATCGATTGAGAAAAGCGGGGCGATCGCGCGCAAAACGCTAGCCGGTGTTGCAAGCCGAACACCGGCCGCTTAGGAGAAAGACATGAAACTGTTGCAACGTCTGACCATCTCCATCGTGACTTCGGGAGTGCTGGTCCTGGGAATGTGGACCCTGCCCGTTTTGGGACAGGGCCAAACTGGCATGGAGCAGAAGGCCAACACTAGCAAGGAGAAGACCCTCACTGGTTGTCTGGCGGGACCGAACGCCGAAGGCAACTACACGCTGACCAACAAACAACACAAGAACGGGATCGAGGTCAGCAGCGCAGAAGGCCTCGATCTTAAGGAACATGCCGGCCACGAGGTAAAGCTGGCCGGAATGTGGACAAGCAGCGGCGCAGCTATCGCTGAAAAGGAAAAAGCTGGTGCGAAAGGGGAGCGACACTTCAAGGCCACCAACGTGGAACACATCGCTTCTAGCTGCACAGCTACCGGCGAAAAGACCCAATAGCTAGTCGCGACCGCGTCCAGATTCGACGAGTAACCACCGGCTTTCGCGCATGAAAAACCCGGAGGGTAGTGGTGTGTCCCGACAGTAAGACTTTGGCTGCGATCCCAAGTCGGCGGAGGTTCATCCCGCGTCGCATGTCACAAACGTCCTCTCTCTTCCGGCGGTTTCAGCCTGCGAAATGAGCCATAGAGCAACAGGTCGTAAACGATCTTCAGCCCCCCGCCCAATACCAGGGGCGCGCCGAAGGCCACGTGTTGCATGAAGAAGCCGGCCAGCGATGAGGCCGCCGCCCAGAAGGCGTTGCGCGTGAGATTGGTTACGCCGCTGGCGAAAGTCCTTTCTTCCGGGCGCACCACCGCCGCGATGTAGGACTGCCGCGTGGGCACATCCATCTCCACCAGCGATTCGCGCAAGAGAAACAATAGGACCGCGCTGCGCAGCGAAGGCGCAAAGGGCACCGCCATCAGGAACAGGCTCGAGGGCAGGTGGGTGAACACCATGGTGTTCACCAGGCCAATGCGCCGCGCCAGCCACGCCGCCCCCAGGTGCGATGCGGCGTTCAGCACGTGCACGGCAAAGAACAAGAGCCCCAGGCTTTCTTCGTTGGTGCCGAAACGGCGGAAGAACCAGTAGGCGACCAGGGCGTCGGTGAGAAAGCCACCGCCGAAGGCGTCGAGCGAGAACAGGGCCGCCAGTTTGGTGACGATGCGCTTGGTCTCGCGGGAGACTTCGGCCAGCGTCGGCGGGCGCTCGACCTCGATTGCCGGCGAGAGAAAAACAAAGGCCACCGCCCCGAGCAGGTTCAGCGCCGCGTAGCCCAGAAAAATGAGGTGATAGGCGCGCGCGGGGTCGAGCCCGCGCCAGCGCTCGAGCGCGACCGGCAGTCCGGCGGCCAGCGCGCCCAGGGCATGCCCGGCGTCGAGCACAAGGTGATAGCAGGAAAGCGCCCACGTCCGCCGCTCGTCGGGCGCCAGGCCGGGGACCACCGCTTGCTCCAGCGCGAACGACGCCGTGCGGTCGGTGCCCATCCCGTTCAGCATTCCGACGAACGCCAGCGGCAGGAGCGCCCCGAGACCGGGCGCGAACGCCAGCCCCAGGCCGCCGACCGTGCCCAAGAGCGCCAGCGTGATCAGCATGCGGCGGCGTCCGATGCGATCCCCGCGGAGACTGACTACTAGGGTGGCGACCGCGGCGCCGGCCAGACCGGCGGCGATCACCAGGCCGATCGCCGTGGAAGAGAACCCGCTGCGGTAGAGATAAATACCGAGCAGCACGCCCACCAGGCCGATGCCCAGCGAGCGCAGGAAGGCCGCGCCGTAGATCAGGTAGATGTCGCGGCGGGTGTGGACGTCGGCCAGATTCACTTACTCTCGGCCCTGCGCGCATACTCATAGAGCGCGTCGTACACCGGGAATCCTTTCTCCAGCCGCTGTTCGTCGGAAAGTCCCAGGGCGGCGAATCCTTCCGCGATGGCGCGCAGCCCCGGGCCTTCCGCCGCCGCGTGCTCCTGTCCCTGCACATCGGCGGCGCGCACGATGGCCGCCAGCTTCCGCAAACCTGGCGCGTTGAGCCGGTAGTCCTCGATGATGGCCTCGAAGCTGCAGCGCTCGCCACGGTGGTTGAGCTTGACCTCCGTGAGGCGCGGAGCATCGAACGGGATAGCCTGCTCGCGCGCCGCGGTCTCCAGCAACCTGCCCTCTTCTACGAACAGGAATTGTGCCTGGGCATCGACGAATCGCCGGATCAGCCACGGACACGCCACCCGGTCCACTTTAATGTTCTTGCGCGTGATCCACTTCATGTCCGCCTCTTTTCCGAAAGGATCGCGCTAGTGTAGCGCTTTCCTCGCGGTTGATTCCGCGTCCATTCCCTTGAGACAATGCCCGGTCATTCCATTTCACCTCAGATCAGGAGGAATAACCATGCCGTTGAAGCGTACGGCCAAGCCGCGCGAAGTGCACGTCTACGTGGGAACGCGCAAGGGCGGGTTCCGTTTCCGCAGCGACCTGAAGCGCCAGCGCTGGCAGATTGACGGTCCGTTCTTCTCCAGTTGGGAAGTGACGCAGCTCTCGCGCGACCCGCACAGCGGCCACCTGTGGGCGGCGCTCAACAGCGCCTGGTGGGGACGCGACCTGCAAGTGAGCCGCAACGGCGGCAAGAAATGGGAGAAGTCCGCCGCCGGCCTGGAGTTCCCCCAGGAGCGCGGCTGGAACCTGGCGCGCATCTGGCGGGTGGTGCCCAGCCACGATGGCAAGACGCTGTGGTGCGGCGTCGATCCCGGGGCGCTGTTCCGCTCCGAGGATGGCGGCAAGAACTGGCACGAGGTCACGTCGCTCTCGCAACATCCCACGCGCGAGCGCTGGAACCCGGGCGCCGCCGGCATGATGGTGCATACCATCATTCCCGATCCCGATGCGCCGCGGACCACCTACATCGGCATCTCGGCGGCGGGATGCTTCCGCTCCGACGATGACGGCGCGAGCTGGACACCGCTTAACAAGAATGTGCGCGCCGACTTCCTGCCCAACAAGTTCCCCGACGTCGGCCAGTGCCTGCACAGCATGGTGATGGCGCCTTCGCGCGCCCTCTTCCAGCAGAACCATTGCGGCGTCTATCGCAGCACCAACCACGGCGAGACCTGGACCGACATCTCGCGCGGACTGCCTTCACGCTTCGGCTTCGCCATCGCCGCCAATCCGCAGGAGGAGAACACCGTCTACGTGATCCCCTCCATCGACGCCGAGCATCGCTACACCTGCGACCGGCGCCTGGGGGTCTATCGCTCCAAGAACGGCGGCAAGTCCTGGCAGCTCCTGACCCGCGGCCTGCCGCAGAAAAACGTGTTCACGCAGGTGCTGCGCCACGGCGCCGCCACCGACACCTGCGACCCGGCCGGCGTCTACTTCGGCACCACCAGCGGTGAGCTGTATGGCTCTGGGAACGGCGGCAATTCGTGGGAACTGGTGCAGGCGAACCTGCCAGCCATCAGTTGCGTTTACACGGCGGTGGTGTAGGACTTGCTCATGATTCATTGAGTCGCTTGAAGTCGTGCCCTGACGCGTGATCTCACACGAAGCAGCGCTCACGTATAATCAAACCTCCCATGAGCTACCAGGTACTGGCGCGCAAGTACCGGCCGCAACGCTTCTCGGACGTGATCGGGCAGGAGCACGTCACGCGCACGCTCAAGAACGCCATCGCGCAGCAACGGGTAGCCCACGGATACATCTTCAGCGGCCACCGCGGCATCGGCAAGACCACCATCGCGCGCATCCTGGCCATGGCGCTGAACTGCCGCTCCGCCGGCCATCCGGTGCCGGAGCCGTGCGGAGTGTGCGACTCCTGCGTGGAGATTCGCGAGGGCCGCTCGCTGGATGTGATCGAGATCGACGCCGCCACCAACCGCGGCATCGACGAGATCCGCGAGCTGCGCGAAGCGGCGCGCTACCAGCCGGCCCGCGACCGCTACAAGATATGGATCCTCGACGAGGCCCACCAGATCACCGATGCCGCCTTCAATGCCCTGCTCAAGACCCTGGAAGAGCCGCCCGGGCACGTCATCTTCATGATGGCCACCACCCAGCCCGAGGACATCCCGCAGACCATCCGCTCGCGCTGCCAGCACTTCAGCTTTCACGCCGTGTGCTTCGAGGAGATCGTGGGACAGTTGCGCACAATCGCCGAGCAGGAGGGCATAAAGGCCGAGGAGGGCGCGCTGGCCCTGCTGGCGGAGGCCGGCGACGGCTCCATGCGCGACGCGCTCTCCATCATGGACCAGGCCATCGCCTGCTGTGGCACCACGCTGACGGCGGAGGTGGTGCGCGGCCTGGTGGGTGCCATTCCCTCGGAAACACTGGAAGAGATCCTCGACGCCGTGGCCGAGAACTCCAGCGAGCATGTGCTGCGGTTGCTGGACAAAGTCGTGACTGAAGGACAGAATCCGGCGCACTTCGCGCGACAACTCGTCCGCTTTCTCAGGAACGCCGTGGTCGCC
>JAHFUA010000121.1:9786-10480 GCA_023265315.1 Acidobacteriota bacterium
AAAGTGGGCGGTGAAGATTCGCCGCTGTTGCAGATCTCGGCGGACGAGCGCAACCGCGTGGCGCGGGTGGCGGAAAAGTTCAGCGAGGAAGACCTGACACGCTTTCTGCAGATCCTGCTGCGTACGCACAGCGAGCTCAGTTACAAGCAGGAGCAGCGATTCCACCTGGAGCTGGGCGTGCTGAAGCTGGTGCACGCGCAACGGCTGCTGCCCATCGAGGAGCTGCTCAGCCAGGCGCCAGCCAGCGCGGGCCGCGCCGCAGCTCCCATCGCGGCGCCGTCCCGAGCGCCCGCTGCGCCGCCGCAGCGGCCGGCAGCGAGCGCTCCCACGCGCGTCGCGGAGCCCTCGCGGCCTTCGCCATTCGAGCAAGACAGAGCTCGCAAGAGCAGCGGCCCGAAAGCGGAGATGTCGGCCAGCGTCGTCGTGGAACAGAGCGCATCCAGCGGTGATCTCGCCGGCAGAGTCCTCCACGACCTTGAGGGCCAGCACGGAATGCTGGCTCATCATCTGGAACAGGGGGAGTGGAAAGTGGACCAAGCCGAAGTCGTGGTCCGCACCGCAGCCTCGGCGAAAATGCTGGAGATGTTGCTGGTGCCGGACGCGCGGAAAATCATCAACACAGCCGCCAGCGCAGCCCTGGGTCGTCCGGTCAAGGTGCAGGTGCTCGGGGGCGCGACCAACGGCAACAGCACTC
>JAHFUA010000122.1 GCA_023265315.1 Acidobacteriota bacterium
CACGGCCAAGAGCTACGATGACGCCGGCCAGTTGGTCTCGGTCACGGATGCGCTAAGCCAGCCCGACCCAGTACGCTTACGATTTGAGCGGCAGTCTCGCCCGCATCACGGATGCCAACAACCATGCTACTTCCTTCCAGTACGACAGCCTGAACCGCAGGACACTGCGCACGCTCCCGCTGGGCCAGTCTGAAACCACCGCCTACGATGCGGTCGGGAACCTCAATAACCGTATTTCTCGCACCGGCGTGAATTCGGCAGAGTGGACCTTGCCGTTCCGCAATTCGGATTGGATGTAATTGAGGATCACAACCTGCTCGGTATCGGCGGAACCAGGTGAATCGCCTGGGATCCCTTTCCGATATGGTCAGAGATAACGTTTGAACGGCAAGTTCAGTGCACTCTGAATTCCCGCGGATGGCGTTTTGGATTTTCATGCACAACCCGCCGAGTTTTTGGCTGAGCAAAACTTCAAAGCCACGGCAGAATGCGAGCAGCGCCGGAGTAGAGTCAGCATTGGCGGCTGTGGGCTTGCCGGCTTGGTGCCGGTACAGATCCTCGCCGTGATAAAAACCCTTTGCACCTCAACCCCGATCCAGTCCCAGCACGCCTCGCCGAGCTCTTCACGGAAAAACGGTTCGTAGTCCGGAACTGCGATGCAGGTTTGCGCCATGTCGTCGCTGAAACGCGCGAGGGTCTGGCTGACCAGCATAAATTTTTCGTCGACGCTCCTCACCGCGTCCTGCCGGACCACATCGATGCGATGGGCGAGCTCTCCATTGAGGTTCTCGAGGCGCTCTAGGCGATCGGCCAGAACGCCCAACGCCTGAAGTACCTCTTCATTCCTTGCGCCCCGGCGACATTCCAAGCGCCCCCTTGAGCAGTGCGAGCGCTCCCAGCACGGCGCTCGACACCATGCCATGACTGCCCTCTGCAAGGGCCCCAGCCGAGACTGCCAACGCATCGAGCGTGCCTTCGGCAATCAGGGCCGGCAACCGTTCCCCAAACTTTGAGCGTGCGGCTTGCACGGCACGCCTGCACATTCCAGAATTTTACGCAGCCTCATGTTCCTCCTTTGCGCCTCAGGCGTGTACCGCGTTTTTTGGCAGCGAACATTTGGCCGATGATCCGCACACAGACTGCAAGGAGGCTTCGAGCACGCCCAACGCTTCCTCGAACTGCTCATCTGAGATCACGAGCGGCATCAGCAAGCGAATGACGTTCCCGTAGGTTCCCGCCGAAATGGTGATCACTCCGTGCTCGTAGCAAAACCTCCCCACTTGCTTAGTCTCCTCGATAGCGGGTTCGAGCGTACCCGGCCGGACGAGCTCGATGGCGCGCATCGCCCCTAGTCCATGGATCGTTCCTATGACTGGGAAGCGCTCTTGCCATCTCCTGGCTCGCTCGACGAAGCACTGGCCTAACTGCCGCGCGCGGCCGCACAGGTTCTCGCGTTCGACCATGTCGAGCACCGCCAGGGCGGCCTCGCAGGAGACCGGATTGCCGATGAAAGTACCGCCGAGACCGCCCACCCCGGGAGCATCCATGATCTCGGCTTGGCCGGTGATCGCCGCGATCGGCAGCCCACCGCCCAGAGACTTCGCGCTGATGAGCAGATCGGGTTCGATATGGTACTGCTCGCAGGCGAACAGTGTGCCAGTGCGAGCGATCCCGGTCTGCACTTCGTCGGCGATGAAGATGATCCCGTGCCGCTTGCAGATCTCGACCAGCCGGCTGAAATAGTCCAGCGGCGGCGCCATGAAGCCGCCCTCTCCGAGTACTGGCTCGGCGATCACCGCGGCGACCGATCCCGCCGAGACCGTGCGCCGGAAGACATCCTCCAGGTGCTGGGCGCAAGCCAGCCCGCACGACGGATACTTCAGGCCGAAAGCGCAGCGATAGCAGTAAGCGTATGGGATCCGGTAAACCTCGTTTACGAAGGGGGCAAAGCCCAGCTTGTAGGGAGTGGTCTTGCTGGTGAGCGAGAGCGCGAGCAGCGTGCGCCCGTGGAACGCGTCCTCGAAGCAGATGACGGCGGGACGCTTGGTGTAGGCGCGCGCAATCTTTACCGCGTTCTCCACCGCTTCCGCGCCGCTGTTCAACAGCATTGTCTTTTTGGGGAACTTGCCGGGCGTGAGCTGATTCAAGCGCTCCGACAGGCGGACGTATCCCTCGTAGGGCGCAACACTGAAGCAGGTGTGCAGGAGGCGGTCCGCTTGCTCGCGGATGGCGCGCAGCACCGGCTCGGCCCGGTGGCCGACGTTGTTGCACCCGATGCCTCCCGCCAGGTCGATGAAGCGGTTGCCGTCCACGTCTTCCACCATGGCGCCTTCGGCGCGCGCGGCGAACACCGGCGTGGCATGGAAGATCCCGCGGGCCACCGCGTTGTCGCGCCGCTGCATCAGTTCGCGAGAGCGCGGTCCCGGCACCGGCGTGCGTAAGTGGATGCTCGCCATCTCAGTACCATCCGATCGGTTGCTCGTTCAGATTGATGTGAACTTGCTTGGTTTCCAGGTATTCCTCGATGCCCCAGGGACCCAGTTCGCGGCCGAAGCCCGACTGCTTGTATCCGCCCCAGGGCGCTTCCACGTACGTTGGTTGCATGTGGTTCACCCAGACAATGCCGGCGCGGATGGCCTTCACGGCGCGCAAGGCCTTGAAGATGTCACGCGACCACACCGCTGCAGCCAGGCCGTAGGGCGTATCATTGGCGATCCGGATCGCGTCGGCTTCGTTCTCGAAGGGAATTACGGCAGCAACGGGACCAAAGATCTCCTCGCGGGCGATACGCGCGCTATTTTCCACGTCGTAAAAGATGGTGGGCTCGACGTAGTAGCCGTTCTTGAATTTTGCCGCGCGCCCGCCGCCCGCAGCCAGCTTGGCTTCCTTCTTGCCCAATTCCTGGTACGAGCGCACGCGTTCATACTGTTCTTTGCTGACCAGGGGTCCCATCTTGGTCTCGCGTTCCAGTGGTGGACCGAGCTTGATCTTCTTGGCTTTCTCGGTCATCCCATCCAGGAACCGCTTGTAGATCTTCTTTTCCACCAGGATGCGGCTGCCGGCCGAGCAGACTTCCCCCTGGTTGATGAAGACGCCGAACAGCGCGCCGTCGATCGCGGCCTCGAAATCGGCGTCGGCAAAAAAGATGTTGGGCGACTTGCCGCCCAGTTCCAGGCTGACGCGCTTGAGCGTCTCGGCCGCTGCCTTCTGTATCTCCTTGCCCACGGCCGCGCTACCGGTGAACGCGATCTTGTTCACCTTAGGATGCCGGACGAGGGGAGCGCCTGCGCTTTCGCCGAACCCCGTGATCACGTTCACCACTCCGTGCGACAACCCGACTTCCTCGAACCAATTCGCCAGTTGCAGCGCGGTGAGCGGCGTCTGCTCCGCAGGCTTGAGCACACAGGTACAGCCGGCCGCCAGCGCGGGAGCGAGTTTCCACGCTGCCATCAGCAGCGGGTAATTCCAGGGAATGATCTGCCCCGCGACCCCCATGGGCTCGCGCAGCGACAGGCTGAGGGCGTTGTCGGGCACGGGATTCACGTGCCCCATCACCTTGGTCGCCAGGCCGCCGTAGTATTCGAAACAGGTGGCGACGTCGGCGATGTCGAACTCAGCTTCCACGATTGGCTTGCCGCAATTGCGCGACTCGAGTTCGGCAAGCATGGCGGCGTTCTGGCGGACTTTTTCGGCGAGCCGGAAGAGGATGCGTCCGCGCTCCTGGGCCGTAGTCTGCGGCCAGCCGCCGGTCTCAAAGGCCGCGCTGGCCGCGGTCACCGCGCGATCGACATCCTTGGCATCGCAATCCGGAACCTCCGCTATCACTTCTTCCGTGGAGGGGTCGTACACGGGAAAGGTCTTCTGGCTGGCGCCGTCCACCCATTTGCCATCGACATAAACCTGATAGCGGTCAGCCTTGCTCTTGCCGGCAACCTGCCTCATTGTGAACCTCCCAGGGCGCCCGGGTTGGCGCCCACGGCCAGGATCTGCGACGCGTTCTTGTGGCCCGCATAGACGCGGAACAGGAGCAGTGCAAGGCCGACGAAGAAGGCGCATCCGATGAACATCTTCAACTCGAACAGCCAGACCGACACGATCTGGCGAGTGGGCACGAAGGCCACGATCATTCCCATAGCCGTCGTCGTGAATCCGCACACGCCGGCAACCCGCAGCTTGCCGGCGGAATAGACGCCCGCCTGGTTGCCGCGCCTCGCCAGCGAGATCAGGGAGGCATACATATAAAGGAAGGGCACCAACTGAAGGAAGACGGCAAGGTCGAGCATGGTGAGAAACGCTTCCTGCACGCTGGCGCCGATGAAGTTCATGGCGAGAAAGACGGTGGAGAGGGCTCCGTGCAGAGTTAGTGCGACCCACGGTGTACCGTAACGAGCATGGACCTTGCCAAGGGGGGAGGGCAAGTATTTGTCGAGCCCGGCGACGAATGGGATGCGCGCTGATCCTGCCAGCCAGGCCGAAGCGATTCCCGCAATCGCGATGCTGAGCAGCAACGCCACCGGCGCCACCAGCCAACTGGCGCCGTTCTCGCTGGCCATTTTGCTCACGGCTTGCAGGATACCCTGCACCACTCCGATCTCCCTTGTCGGGACATCAATAAATACGGCGAGAGTAGCGCCCACGTACAGAACGCCGGAAATGATGCCGCCCCACACCACGGCAGCGGGCACCGTGCGGCGCGGCTCCCGGATCTCATCGCCCATGATGGAGCCCAGTTCCAGTCCAACCAGGCCGAAGGTGATGTAGCCGAAGGCGGCGATGGTGTGCCAGTCGGCCCCACGGATAGCGAAATCGTGGAGTCCGATGAGGCTGCCGTGGCGATGGTACGCCAGCAAACCCAGGCCGATCAGGACGGCGGCCGTGATCCCCGTCCCGATGCCGCCCAGGTTGTTGATCCACTTCCCGACACCGAGGCCGCGGACATTCAGCGCCACGATCACCCAAAGCGCAACCAGCGAGATGGAGAACGCGAATCCTTTGTTGTCGGCAAGAGCCCGCGCCTGCGAGCCGAAGATGTAGACGGAGATCCCCACTAGGTACAGCACCACCGTGGGCACGTAGAAAACGTTGTTGGTCCAGTAGCACCACCCGGAGAGGAAGCCGTGAAAATCGCCGAACACTTCCTTGGTCCACAGATAAACGCCGCCCTCGCCCGGATAGCGGTGCGACAGCTCGATGACCGCCATTCCCTGCGGCCAGAAGAAGAAGATAAGGGCCAGCATCCACAGCCAGATGGTCACCGGTCCGTTGGCAGCGATAGCAGGTACGACGTTGAGGTTGGTGACCGCGACGATGAACAGCAACGCCAGGTCCCAAACGCCGAGAACACGCTTGAGATGCGGCGTTGCTGCTGGGCTGGCCTTGGTCTTCAAAGGGCTCTCCCAACCTAGGTGACAGCAGCGGCGGAGCGCTCGTGCTGAGCGGCAGCAAGCTGCGGAGCCACATCGGCAAAGACCTCGAGGTGGCGGTCCACGTCGGCGTCGCTGTGCACCACGGCGATGGTCCACTGCTCGTCCCACCAGTGTGCCTGCGGCAGGACACCGCGGTTGACCATGGCGAACCAATAATGCTTCCAGAGATCGATATCGATCTCCGTCCAGTCGCGGTAGTTGCGCAACGGCTTGGGATACAGCATCAGAGCGCCATTGGCGCCCGCGCCGATGCAGTAGGCGGTCAAACCCGCATCCTTGAGGATGCGGTCGTGGCCATCCACCAGCCGGTCGCTGAGCCGCTGGATGTGCTTGTAATTGTCGCGGGTGAGCACGTGCCGGAACGTCGCTATGCCGGCCGCCATCACCAATGGATTCGTGTTGTAGGTGCCGGCGTGGAAGACCTTGTGCTGAGCGATCACATCCATGATTTTCTTGCTGGCCGCGAACGCAGCCAGGGGAAATCCGCCGCCGATGGATTTGGCGAGGCACACGATGTCCGGCTTGACGTCGAAGTACTCGCAGGCGCCGCCGTAGGAGAGCTTCGCACCGGTCTTGATCTCATCGAAGATGTAAAGAGCTCCATACTTGGTGCACAGCGCGCGCAAGCCCTGCAGGAACCCGTCCTCAGGCATGAGGATGCCCACGTTCATGGGAATGGGCTCGAGGATGACCGCCGCAACCTGGTTGGGATACTGCTGGAACAGGCGCTCGACGGCCTCCAGATCGTTGAACGGGGCCACCAACGTGTTCTCCACGGTGAGCGCGGGCACGCCGGCGCTGGAGGGAACTTTGTTCGGAGCCTTGGGGTCTCCCCACTTGTCGGCCTTGGGTTTCACGCTGACCATCACGGAATCGTGCACGCCGTGGTAGCAACCTTCGAACTTGATGATGCGATCGCGCCCGGTGTAACCGCGCGCCACACGGATGGCATGCATGGTGACTTCCGTCCCGCTGTTGCCGAATCGCACCTGCTCCACGGGAAAGCGTTGGCAGATCTCTTCCGCCAGTTCGTATTCCAGCGCGTGCGGCATGCCGAACATGGTGCCGGTATGCAGGCGTTCTTCGACCGCCCTGACCACCGCGGGATGGCAGTGGCCAGCCATCAGCGCACCGAAACACATGTTGAAATCGATGTACTCGTTGCCGTCCAGGTCGCGGAGGCGGCTGCCGCTGCCCTCGGCGACGAAGATGGGGTACGGATCATAAATACGGAAGTTGCTGGCGACACCCAGCGGCAGCCGTGGCATGGCCTTCTGGTGGGCGGTCCGGGACTTGGGGGTTCTTTTTTCAAACGTCTCGATCTCTTGTTGCAGAGCTGGATACACGTCGTGCCTCCGAGAGGGATTGCCGATCAAGAATAAGCGCCCGCGCAGCGGCAGCCCGAGCAGGCGCGCACATCAAAAGTTAAGTTTAAACGCCAACTGGATCAGCCGCGGGTCGCGCGTATGCAGAATGCGGCCAAAGTAGAACCCATCCGAAAAATTGCCGTCGGGATTCAGGAACTGCGTGTGATTGAAGGCGTTGAAGAACTCGACGCGGAATTCGGTGCCGACCCGTTCGTTGACGGGCGTGAGCTTGTGAATGGCAATGTCGAAGTTGTTGATTCCCGGCCCGCAGCAGATCGTGCGCGGCGCCGTTCCCAGAGTCCCCGGTGTTTGGTCCTGGAAGATGGCGCCGGGCGTTGGGTCGAAGTAGTAAAAACCGTGGGTCTTCGGATCCTGGGTCACGAACGGCGCAACGATGTCCGGTCGTCCTGGAAGATTGAAGTCGAAGCTGTTCATCAGCTCCTGATCGTTGTTCGAAATAATGCGTATCGGGAAGCCGGACTGGAAGGTGGTGATACCCGAAACGGCCCAGCCGTTCAGCAGCTTGCCCTTGCTGCCGGCATACTTCGGAACGGGCAGCTCCCAGAGGTAGCTGAACACAAATCGGTGGCGAGCATCGAACAAGGACAGACTGCGGTCGCTGTTGGGGTCAAGGGGATTGACGATCTCTTCGAAGGTCGAGGCGTTATCAATCGACTTGCTGAAGGTGTAAGCCGCCAGGAACTGCAAGCCCCTGGACAGGCGCCGCTCGAAAGAAACCTGGAGCGAGTTGTAGCTGGACTTGCCGATGGTGTCCTGGGCGAAAATGCTGGAGAAGACCGGGATGCCGTCGGCCGGGCAGCCATTTTGGAAGGAGCCCGTGCCGGGGTCGTAGCCGCCGACTGGGTTGCAGGCGGGCGACGAATACTTCCGCAGTCCGACCAATCCAATCGGCTGCGGATTCGGTCCCGTCACGCTGGCCGTCGGACCATAGGGGAGGTGCACCGTCATCCCAGCCGGGATACTGTTTGCCGGCAAGCCGAAATAAGAGTCGGCATAAAACGGCCCACACGCGAAGGCCGCATTCAAGTCGGCGTTGGCGTGCGGATTGCCGGCGACAGTCGGATCGTAGTAATTCGCGATTGCCTGCAAGTCGAGGCAGGTTTGGGGATTGCCGTAATTCAGATCGTGCGTGGCCAACAGCCGGTGGCCCTGCGAGCCCACATAGGACAGCGTTAGCACCATACTGTTGGTCAGCTCGCGCTGAATCGTGAAGTTGTACTGGTTCGCGTACTGCGTGCGGATGTTGGGCTGCAACTCGCCGTAAAGGATCATGGGCCGGAAGACGGACCAGTCCAGCGGGCTGCCGCGCACAGGATCTCGAATGCCGTTGGGGACGCCGCTGAAGGGATTGGGATTGGCGGTACCGCTCTGGCTCAAGAACGGAGTCATGAACAGACCCTCGCTGATCAGAGAACTCCCGCCGAACGGCGGTTCGCCCTGGAACTGCTCCAACACCAGTTGTTCGACCGGGTTGTAGAACATCCCGAATCCCATGCGGATGCTGGTCTTCCCCGGGCCGCCGGTCAGCTTGTTTTTCCAGTTGGGACTCCAGGCCAAGCCGATCCGCGGCGCGAAGGACTTGTAGTAGGTCTCGGTCAGCCCGTTGGGGACGCCAGTATCGCCGGGCACGAGCAGGCCCAGCGGAAACACTGCGTTGGCGGGCCCAGCCGGACCGCAGTCCTGCGATCCGTAGGTGGCGACCAGCGGGTTGTTGGGACCGAGGACGCAGGGAAAAATCGTGTCGGCCTGTCCGGGACGGAACGTTTGCACTCGCCGCCCAATGTCGGCCATGGGCGTATTCAATTCCCAGCGCAGCCCGTAGTTCAGGGTCAGGTTAGACTTCATTTTCCAGCTATCCTGCGCGAAGAGGTACAGCCCCGTCGTGCGGATGTGCTCCCGCTGGGTTGAACCCTCCAAGTAAGAATCGGGCAAGCCCAGCAGGTAGTTCGGGAACAACGTGACGTTCTGGTCGGCGCCAGTCGCAATCAGGTCGTTGGGACCGCCGCCGCTGTAGGTGAAGCTTCCGTTCGGCGCGAAGAACAGCATCTGGTCGAAACGCATGCGGCGGACATCGCCGCCGAACTTGAGCGTGTGCTTGCCCACGACCCTGGTAAAATTATCGGTCCACTGGAAGGTATTGCCGATCTGCGGCAATTCACCTTCGAAGTCATTGCCGATGGTGAATCCGCCAAGAATCTGGATATAAGGGACTCCCTCGTGGTTGGGGCCAAGATTGGGTGTGATGCCCAGCGTGCTGTCAGGAGCGATAACACCGGGCGTGTCCGTGGTCCCGGTGAAGCAGTACGCCGCCGCCGCCGCCGTGCAGGAGTTCGTCACCAGGTTGGTGTGCTGCGGATGCAGGAACGTCCCCTGGGCCTCGCGGAAATACGTGAACCGGAACTCATTCACCGACGTCGGACTCAAGGTCCACGTGTGCGTGACGTTCCATTGCTGGTTGCGAGTGGCGCTGTTGTTGCCAAAGCCGGAGAGGAGGTTGGGCGTGAGCGCCTCGAAGCGGGTGAAAGGCTGTGCAATGTTGGAATCGATGAAGTAGTAGTAGATGCTCAGGGACTGATCGTTGCGGAGCTTATGGTCGATCTTCACCGTGAACTGGTCGTCCCGCGACCTGCCGTTGGGGATGTCCTGATACACGTTGGCACCCTGGTTGGCCTGGGGAACATATTTCTTCATCAGGTCGAGCGCCACCGGATCCATGCAACTGGACGGGATCACGCTCCCCGGGAAAACGTCCGACCACGCCACTTGTCCGTTCACGGTGGTCGAAGGCAGAGGAACTTGTGGCGCAGTGCCGCCTTGCAGAGTGGTGCATCCGGGGCGGGCGTTCAGGATCTGTGCAATCGTGTCACTCGTCAACGCGCCCTGGAACGGCGTGCTCGAAAAATCGCCGCCACGCTGGGCGAGGGTGGGTACGAACACCGGGTCCGAGGTGAACCCCTGGATCGCCCGCCGCCCTTCATAGGAGGCGAAAAAGAACGTTCGGTCTTTCTTGATCGGGCCACCGAGCGTGCCGCCGAAGACGTTCTGCTTGTTGTCCGGCTTGAAGGGATCGAGGTAGCCTCGCGCATTCAGGTCGCGATTGCGGAAAAACTCGTAAACGTTGCCGTGGAGCTGGTTCGTGCCCGACTTGGTCACCACGTTGATCACCGCGCCGGAATTGCGGCCGTATTCGGCGTCGAAGGTGTTGGTCAGGACGCGAAACTCCTGAATGCTGTCGGGGCTGGGTTGGATACCGGGCCCGTTGACGAACAGGTCATTGCCATCGCCGCCGTTGACGCTGAAGTTGTTGGCGCGGCCCCGGCCTCCGTTCACCGACACGGCGCCCGCCTGATTGCTGCCGTAAAACAAGTCGGTCCCGCCCACGCCCTGCACCCCGGGCTGCAACTGCAAGAGCTGGTAGGTGTCGCGCGCGTTCAAAGGCAGGCCCGAAACCGACCGGTCCGTGACCACG
>JAHFUA010000123.1 GCA_023265315.1 Acidobacteriota bacterium
GGCAGGAACACCGCCGCCAGCGACAGGGTCATGGACAGAATGGTGAACCCGATTTCTTTTGACCCGTTCAGCGCTGCCTGGAGCACGCCTTCGCCGCCTTCCATGTGGCGCACGATGTTTTCCAGCATCACGATGGCGTCGTCGACCACGAAGCCAACCGAGAGCGTCAGCGCCATCAGCGACAAGTTGTCGAGGCTGTAGCCCAGCAGGTACATGACCGCGAATGTGCCCACGATGGACATAGGCAGCGCCAGGCTGGGGATGATCGTCGCCGAAACGTTACGCAGGAACAGGAAGATCACCATGATGACCAGGCAAACGGTCAGCATCAGGGTGAACTTCACGTCGCTGACCGATTCGCGGATCGAGACCGAACGGTCGTAGAGGATGTTCAGGTCCACCGAGGCCGGCATCTGCGCGCGGAAGGTGGGCAGCAGCGCCTTGATCGAGTTCACCACCTCGACGGTGTTGGTGCCGGGCTGGCGCTGGATGGCCAGCACGATGGCCCGGGTATTGTTGTACCAGCTCGCCAGCTTGTCGTTCTCGGTGCTGTCGATGGCGGTGCCGATCTGCTCGATGCGCACCGGCGAGCCGTTGCGGTAAGCCACGATCAGCGGGCGGTAGGCGGCAGCGTTGGTGAGTTGCCCGTTGGCTTGCACGGCAAAAGCCTGGTGCTGGCCGTAGAGCGTGCCCGTAGGCAGGTTGACGTTGCCGTTTTCGACGGCGGCCTGCACCTCGTCGATGCCGAGCTGGCGGTAGGCGAGCGCGCGGGGGTCGAGCTGCACGTGTACGGCGTACTTCTGCGATCCGTACACCTGCACCTGGGCCACGCCGCTGACCATGGAGATGCGCTGCGCCATCAGCGTCTCGGCGTACTCATCCACGTCGGAAAGCCGCAGCGTGGGCGAACTCAGCGCCAGATAGAGGATGGGCTGGTCGGCCGGGTTCACTTTCTGATAGGAGGGCGGGGCAGGCATGTTCTGCGGCAGGTCCCGGGCGGCCTTGGAGATCATCGACTGCACGTCCTGTGCGGCCGCATCGATGTTGCGGTCGAGCGCGAACTGCAGGGTGATGGTGCTCGAGCCGGTGGCGCTGACCGAAGTCATGTTGTCCACGCCGGCGATGGTCGAAAACTGCTTTTCCAGCGGCAGCGCCACCGCTGAGGCCATGGTTTCCGGGGTCGCGCCTGGCAGGCTGGCACTGACCAGGATGGTGGGGAAATCGACGTTGGGCAGGTCGCTGACCGGCAGCAGGCGATAGCCCAGGATGCCGAAAAGCAGGATGGCGGCCATGACCAGCGTGGTCATGACCGGCCGCTTGATGAAGAGCTCGGCTATGTTCATGGCTTGCTTTCCTGCGCCTGCATGCCGCCGTTCTTGATCTCGACTTGGGCCCCGGGCACCAGCCGGATCTGGCCGTCGGTCACCACCTTCTCCCCCGCGCTCAGGCCCGACTCGATCACCGCCTGGTTATCGATGTTGCTTTTCACCTTCACCGGGCGCAACTCGGCGGTCAGGTCAGGCTTTACCACGAATACGTACGAACCCTGCTGTCCCGTCTGGATAGCTTGCGTCGGCACCGCGATGGCGTTGGGCTCCTCGGTCAGGGTCAGCGCCACATTGACGTACTGCCCCGGCCACAACCGCCGGTTAGTGTTCGTGAAAGTCCCCTTCAGCTTAATGGTCCCGGTGTTCTGGTCTACGTTGTTGTCCACGAAGGTGAGCGTTCCCACCTCGGGGCGGTCCTCCTGGCCCTGGATCGTGGCGGTCACCTTCAGTTTGCCCTTGGCCATGTGCTGTTTGATTTCCGGCAAAGTCTGTTGCGGGACTGCGAAGGTCACGTAAATCGGATTCACCTGATTGATGGTGACCATAGGATTGTCGGGGTTGGCTTTGACCACGTTTCCGAGGTGCAGCATCAGGTTGCCGGTGCGGCCGTCTATGGGAGAGTAAATCTTGGTGTAGACCAATTGCACCCGCGCATATTCCACCTGCGCACGATCGGCTTTCACCGTCGCCACCATGGCCTCGTGGTTGGTCTGGATCTGCTCTGCCTGTTCCTTGGCTACGACCCCGGCTTCCATCAGCTTGCTGTAGCGCTGGTTCTCGGTCTCCGCGTTCTTGGCCTTGGCTTCATCCTGCGCCAGGTTGGCTTGGGCGCGCAGCAGGTCGGCCTGGAACGGGCGCGGGTCGAACGTGAACAGCAATTGGCCCTTCTTGACGTCCTGCCCTTCGGTGAAGTGCACGCCCACGATCTCGCCCGTGACTTGCGGCTTGACCCCGACCGTCGAGTAAGCTTCAACATTGCCGATCACCCGCACCTGCACGGGGACGGTCTTCTGCACCACGTCGGCGACGGTGACGGGCACGCGCGGCGCCACCGCTTGCTGCTTCTTCTCGCTGCACCCGGAGAGCAGAAGTCCGGTTGTCAGCACGCCGGCAACGGCCGCATTTCTGAACGTGCACATGGGATTCACATCAATGCCGAAGATCATCGGTTACGCCCTGAGCTGCAGTTTTATTTTGCCTTACGCCGGGGATTCTGGCCGTCGCGCACTTCCATCCCGTCCAGCCAGATGTTGGTGAGTGTCTCGCTCACCTCTTTGACGTCAAAGTCCTGATAACGTTTGCCGCCGTAAATCTCCTGGATCAGGGAGTGGTACACGATCATGCCGACGAACCCCCGGGCTGCCAGCAGCGGGTTAACGGCGCGAAACCCGCCTTGCTCGATCCGCCGGCGAATGTATTCCGCGATGAGCTCGTAGTATGCGACGACGTGGGTCTGGAAAAAACGCTGTGACCGCCGCTGGTTCTCCAGGGCGCTGAACAGCAGGAGCCGGCTCAAGCTGCTGTCCTTGGCGCGGCGAGTGAGGATTTCCTCGGCTATACCGGCAAAGATTTCGCGGTCGGTGGCACCTGAGGTGAGCTGCCGCCGAAGGCTCTGCTGCCAGCCTCCCACTTCGCACTGGTGATCGATGATGGCCCAGTAGAGGTCTTCCTTGCTGGGGAAGTGCCGGAAGATGATGGCTTCGTTCACCCGCGCGCGCTGCGCGATCTGGCGGGTGGTGGTGCCCTCGAATCCCTGCCGCGCAAACAACTCCTTGGCGGCCCCCATGATCTGCAGCCGGCGGTCGTGCGCCGGCACCCGTACTTGCGATGTCGTCATGTAAGTAAACACTTACTCTAAGACAGCTTTTCCCGGCTGTCAACGCTGGGAATAGGCGCGGGCCACGGCGAAAGAACCGGCCGGAACCCGATTAAGGTCGAGCCCAATCCAGGTAACCACACCCCGCATCGGGGGACGATGCCCCGGCTGCCTTTCGACCACCTCCCACTTGCACCGCCGTAATTTTCCGGCCTGCCGGAGATCGCGCTACGATGCGAACTGTGAGGCGGGTTATGCTACTAGAACTCCCCCGATCCCGCGCACGCTTCGTCCCGCCGGAGGACCCGCCCGTCCTCCGCTACGGTGTGGCCCTGCTCTCCAGCACGGTCGCGCTGCTCCTGACGGTTTATTCCCCGCTGGTCGAGACCCGGCTGCTGGTGTTTGCGCTGGCGGTCATGGTGAGCGCGTGGTTCGGCGGCTGGAAGCCCGGGCTGACCACGACCGCCTTCTGCGTCCTCGGCGATGCTCATTTCTTCCTGCCGGTGCAGCCCTCCCTCCACGCCTTCAAGGACTACCTGGTCCACCTGGCGCTGTTCGTGCTGGTGGCCTTGTTGATCTGCGCCTTCAATGCGGCGCTGCGCTCGGCGCAGCAGGCGCTCAAGGCCTCGGAGGCGAACTTCCGCTCCCTGGTGGTGAATGCGCCCTACGGCATCTGCCGCTCCAACGCCAACGGCCAGTTGGTGGATGCAAATCCGGCCTTGATCGCGATGCTCGGCTTTACCGGCGGCGACGAACTGCTGCGGCGCAACCTGGCTGCCGACATCTACCGCGATTCCGAGCAGCGGGCGGTGCTGCTGGAGTGCTTCCGCTCCGGCCGCAGCTTCGATAAGGTCGAGGCGGAGTGGACGCGGCAGGACGGCTCGGCCATGGTGGTGCGGGTCTCCGCCCGGCCCATCCGCGAGACCGCCAAGACCGTCTCCTTCGAGCTCTACGCCGAGGACATCACCGAGCAGCGCGCGCTGGAACAGCAACTGCGGCAGGCGCAGAAGATGGAAGCCGTGGGACGCCTGGCTGGCGGTATCGCCCACGACTTCAACAACCTGCTGATGGTGATCTCCGGCTACTGCGAGTTCCTGCTGCAGAAACTCGGCCCGGATCCTGCGCTGCACGGCTTCGCGCAGGAGATCGCCAACGCCGCCGACCGCGCCACCTCTCTTACCCGGCAGCTCCTCGCCTTCAGCCGCAAACAGATGCTGACCCCCAAAGTGCTCGACCTGAACGCGGTGGTCAGCGAGAACCTGAAGATGCTGCCGCGGCTCATCGGCGAAGACGTTGAACTGGCGACCCTCCCCGCCGAGGCTTTGGGCAAGGTGAAGGCCGACCCGGGCCAGATCGAGCAGGTGGTCATGAACCTGGTGGTGAACGCGCGGGACGCCATGCCCAACGGCGGCAAGCTGACCCTGGAGACCGCCAACGTGACCCTGGACGAAGCCTACGCCCGCCGCCATCCCGGGGTCGCGCCCGGAGAGTACGTGATGCTCGCCATCAGCGACACCGGCGTGGGTATGGACAAAGACACCCAGTCGCACATCTTCGAGCCCTTTTTCACCACCAAGGGACAGAAGGGAACCGGGCTCGGTCTGTCGATGGTGTACGGCATCGTCAAGCAGAGCGGCGGCTACATTTGGGTGTACAGCGAACTCGGCCACGGCACCACCTTCAAGGTGTACCTGCCGCGGGTGGAGGAGGTGGAGGCGCAACTCATTCTGCAGCCTGCGCCGGCGGGGCCGTCCCTGGGCCACGAGACCATCCTGGTGGTGGAAGACGAGCCGCAACTCCGCGACCTGACCCGCCAGTTTCTGGAGACGCGCGGCTACACCGTGCTGGTGGCGGAGCACGGGGCAGCGGCCATCGAGGTAGCGCGGCGGCACCGCGGCGTCATTCACCTGCTGCTTAGCGACATCATCATGCCGGTCATGAACGGGCGCGAACTGGCGCAACGCATGGCCGTGCTCAGCCCCCATACGCGCATTCTGTTCATGTCGGGCTACACCGAGAACGCCGCCTGGGGCAACGGCATGATGGAGAACTCAGCCCATTTTCTGCAGAAACCCTTCACGCTCGATGCCTTGACCCGCAAAGTGCGCGAAGTGCTGGAAACACCAATCCCCCTAACGGAGAAACCCAAGATGCCCTTCACCAAGCAGCATGCGATCGAAGCCGAGACTGGTCTTTCACCGCGCGCGCCGCGGTTCACCCTGCAGCTTCCGGTACACTACCGTTTGACCGGCGAAACCTTGTGGCGGCACGGCACCACCGAGAACATCAGCCGCTCGGGCGTGCTTTTCCGCGCCGCCCAGCCCCTGGAACCCAATGTTCGCCTGGAGTTCAGCGTGGAGCTGCCCACCGACACCTTCGGCATGGCGGCCACCGAGATCCTGTGCCGCGGCGAGGTGGTACGCCAGGTGGATGCGGCCGGGGAAGACATGAGCCCCGCGCTCGCCGCTCGCATCCTGGATTATCAGTTCCACCGCAGCGAGCCGCTCGCGGCAGCCTAGCGCGCGGTTATCCAAGTGAGCTGTGGGGTGCCCGCCCTTGGCCGCTCTGGTCAAGGGGTGGGTCTGTCGGCGGACGCGGTGTTACACTAGCGGCTCGCGATGGCGGAAGAGCGACAATCCCGCACCCTTTTGTGGATCGTGATCGGCGGGGGCGCTTTCTTTCTCTTTGTCCTGGCGGTGTTCACGCTGGTTTACCTGAGCCTGCGCAGCGAAGGGAGAAGGGAAGCGTTCGGCGGCTTCGGCGACAAGATCGGCGTGGTCGACCTCGAGGGCGTGATCATCGAGCCCAAGACGGTGGTCTCCGACCTGAAGAAATTCGCCCGCGACGACTCCATCAAGGCCATCATCCTCCACGTCAACACGCCCGGCGGCGGTGTGGCCGCTTCCGAGGAGATCTACCAGGAAGTCAAACGCATCCGCGACAAGAAGAAAAAGCCCGTCGTGGCGTCCATCGAGACGGTGGGGGCCAGCGGCGGCTACTACATCTCTTCCGCCACCAGCAAAATCTTCGCCAATCGCGGCAGCATCGTCGGCAGCATTGGCGTGATCGCCGAGTGGTACAACTACGGCGACCTGATCCACTGGGCCAAGCTGAAAGACGTAGTGCTCAAGACCGGAGAATTCAAAGACACCGGCAACCCGGCGCGTGACCTCACCCCCGCCGAGCGCGAATATCTGCAGCGATTGCTCGACAACATGTACGCCCAGTTCATTCGTGCCGTGGCGGAGGGACGCAAGCTCAAGGAGGAGGACGTCCGCTCCCTGGCCGACGGCAAGGTGTGGACGGGCGAGCAAGCCAAGCAACTGAAGCTGATCGATGAGTTCGGCGATTTCCAGGCCGCAGTCGAGGAAACGGCGAAGTCGGTCGGCATCCAGGGCGAACCCACGCTCGTGCACCCGGAAAAGCAGCGGCGCACCCTGCTCGACCTGCTCTTTGGCGACGTTTCCGAATACCTTCCCGACCGGGCTAAGCTCATGCAGAGCAACGTCGGATTCTATTATTTGTGGAAATGAGCGGATTGCTCCCAGCCCCGGCGATGTAAGATACTGATCCGGAACGAGAACCGGGCCTGGGAATGCAGAGGAAGTGAGGTGGCGATGACGAAAGCGGATTTAATCGACGAAGTATCGCGGCAGGTGGAGCTGACGCGCAAGGACAGCGAGGTGATCGTGGAGACCATCTTCGACGGCATCGTGCACTCGCTGCGCGCCGGCGACAAGATCGAGATTCGCGGTTTCGGCAGCTTCCGCACCCGCCAGCGCAATCCGCGCGTCGGCCGCAATCCTAAGACCGGCGACCGCGTCGAAGTCCCCGCCAAGAAGATCCCTTTCTTCAAGCCCAGCAAGGAATTGAAAGACCTGGTCAACACCGGAACGCCCGAGGCGCAGCCCGCTCCGGCAACTCCTGCGCCGCCTCCGCAGCCCAGCTAATTGGTTCGCCGCGGATAGCCTGCCCCGAGCGAAGTCGAGGGGGCGGATTAACGCGGATGACTGCCCGCTTTTCGGGCCGGAGTTGTTAGAATTCGCTGTTCTATAGAGAATTGTCATTCCGAGAGAAGCGAGGAATCTGCTGTTTTCCTCCTCGCAAAGAGGCGGCCAGGGGCGGAAAAAACAATTCCTCGCAGCCTAAAGGCCGCTCGGAATGACAATCGCAAGGGATTCTGATGAGAACACCCGCAACCTGTGCAGTCATCGACAATCCCTGAGGTCTCTTATGTCCACCGCCAACATAACCGCCACCCAGGCGCCGGTCACGACCATCCGCGAGATCGGCCGGCACGAAGGCCAGGCGGTCACCATTCGCGGATGGCTCTACAACCTGCGCGAGAGCGGCAAGCTGCTGTTCCCCATCTTCCGCGACGGTTCCGGCGTGATCCAGGGCGTGGTGGCGAAGAATGCCGTCTCGCCGGAGATGTTCGACTCCGTCAAGAAGCTCACCCAGGAGTCGAGCGTGATCGTCACCGGCAAGGTGCGGGCCGACAAGCGCGCCCCCGGCGGCTACGAGCTTGACGTCAGCGACGTGCAGGTGGTGCAGCCGGTGCCCGAGTCCGACCCGTTCCCCATCTCGCTCAAGGAACACGGTGTGGATTTCCTGATGGAGCATCGCCATCTCTGGGTGCGCACGCCGCGCCAGGCTTCGATCCTGCGCGTGCGCGCGGAGATCATCAAGGCGGCGCGCGATTTCTTCGACGACCGCGGCTTCATCCTTACCGACCCGCCCATCCTCACGCCGGCCGCCTGCGAGGGCACCACCACGCTGTTCCCGGTCGATTACTTCGGCGAGCAGGCCTTCCTCACCCAGTCCGGCCAGCTTTACATCGAGGCCACCGCGATGGCGCTGGGCAAGGTCTATTCTTTCGGGCCGACTTTCCGCGCGGAAAAATCCAAGACCCGCCGCCACCTCACCGAGTTCTGGATGGTCGAGCCGGAGATCGCCTACGCCACGCTCGACGACCTGATGAAGCTGGCGGAGGAGTTCGTCGCCTTCATCGTGAAGCGCGCGCTGGAGCGCCGCCGGCCGGAGCTGGAGACCATCGGGCGCAACCTCGCGCCGCTGGAGAAGATCGACACCCCCTTCCCGCGCATCACCTACGACGAAGCCGTGAAGATGCTGCAGGAGGGCCACGCCAAGGGCGAGCTGGAGAACCGGTTCGAGTGGGGCGGTGACCTCGGGTCTCCCGACGAGACGTATCTCTCGTCGAAGTTCGAACGGCCGCTCATGGTGCACCGCTACCCCGCCGCGGTGAAGGCGTTCTACATGGAACCCGACCCGCAGCGGCCCGAGGCGGCGTTGTGCGTCGATATGCTGGCGCCCGAGGGCTACGGCGAGATCATCGGCGGCTCGCAGCGCATCGGCTCCTACGAGCTGCTGCTCAAGCGCATCCGCGAGCACGGCCTGCCGGAAGACGCCTTCAGGTGGTATCTCGACCTGCGAAAGTATGGCGGCGTGCCGCACGCCGGCTTCGGCATGGGCATCGAGCGGGTGGTCACCTGGATCTGCGGCCTCGAACACCTGCGGGAGGCGATTCCGTTCGCGCGCACGCTGACCCGCATTTATCCGTAGTCCTTAGTCGTTTTGTAGAGACGTAGCTAGCTACGTCTCTACAAGAAAATTAAAGTAGCTACGGATTCACACGGATGAACAACGTTTCACCCAGGAAGATTCGCGTCATCGGGGTCCCGCTCGACCTCGGCCAGTCGCGGCGCGGCGTGGACATGGGCCCGTCGGCGGTACGCGTGGCAGGTCTCGAAGCCCGTCTCGAGGCACTCGGGCACGTGGTGGAAGATGCCGGCAATATCGCCGTTGCCATCCCCGAGCAGAAGAAGGAAGGCCATCCCAACGCCAAATATCTGAAAGAGATCACAGCTACCTGTACCAAGCACGCCGAACTGGTGCTGAAGACGCTGGAGGCCGGCAAGACGCCGGTCGTTCTGGGCGGCGACCACTCCGTCGCCGTCGGCACCGTCGCGGGCGTGTCAGAGTTCCTGCGCCGGCAGAACCAGAAGCTGGGACTGCTCTGGATCGACGCCCACACCGACATCAACACGCCTGAGAGCTCGCCCAGCGGGAACGTCCACGGCATGCCGCTGGCCGCCATCATGGGGCTGGGGCCGCCGGAGCTGGCCAGCATTTTCGGTTTCTCGCCCAAGATCGCGCCCGAGAACTGCGTGCTGGTGGGCGTGCGCGACATCGACGCCGCCGAGAAGGAGAACGTGCGCAGGGCCGGCATCGAGGTCTACACCATGCGCGACATCGATGAGCGCGGCATGCGCGCCGTGATGGAAGAGGCCCTGCGCGCGGCCGGGCGCGGCACCGCCGGCTATCACGTCTCGCTCGACATGGACTGGGTCGATCCCGAGGACGCCCCCGGCGTCGGCACGCCCGTCCGCGGCGGCGCCACCTACCGCGAAGCTCACCTGGCGATGGAAATCATCGCCGATCACGGCCGCCTCACTAGTTTCGAAATTGTCGAGGTCAATCCCGTGATCGACGAGCACAACCGGACGGCCAACCTGGCCGTGGAGCTGACGCTGTCCGTGTTCGGAAAAAAAATTCTTTAACAGGTAGTAATGTCCACAAGGACACGCGACCATTGGCATTCCGGCGTTTCACGCATCCTCCTTGAACGACCGGGTCCGCGTGGTTCACACTGGCGACTGGCAACTGGCTATCGGCAACTGACATGAAGAAGCTTCGTATCGGCATCCTCTTCGGCGGGCGCAGCGGCGAGCATGAAGTCTCGCTGCTCTCGGCCGCTTCCATCCTCGACGCCATCGATAAGGACAAATACGAGGTCGTGCCCATCGGCATCACCAAGGAGGGCCGCTGGCTCACCTCGAGCCATGCCGAGAAGCTGTTGCGTGGCGAGTTCACCAGCGCCAAGCACCTGCGCGCCGGCGATCCCGAGGCCACGCCCGGAGCCGCGCTCCTGGCTAAGGGCGAAGCGATCGTCGTCCCGCCCGTGCCGGGCGACAAGCTTTCCCCGTTCCAGAGCGACGCGCCACAGCGTCGGCTCCAAGACCGTGCCATCAACGTGGACGTGGTCTTTCCCGTGCTGCACGGTACTTTCGGCGA
>JAHFUA010000014.1:0-23966 GCA_023265315.1 Acidobacteriota bacterium
GCACGCGGCCTAGAAATCCACCGTTACGCTGCCGCCCGCCGGCACCTTCACGTTCTGCTTCTTCACCTTGCGGTCGTACCACGCCTTGATCACGTAATCGCCGGGCGGGACGTTGACCAAATGGAACTCGCCATTGCCGTTCGGCCGGGCGAAGTAGGGGTTTTGCAGCACCAGGACGTGGGCTTCCATCTCGGGGTGGACGTTGCACAGCAGCGTGACTTGCCCCGGCTTGTTGAAGGTGTGCTCACGCGTCATTCCCTTGCCGAAGGAGCCCAAGTTGAACTCGTCGCTGCCGACGCCGAGCACGTTGTGCGCCAGGTCATCGCTGTTATGGAACTCAACCGTGGATCCCTGCACGACCGGCACCACAAAAGGAGTGAACATCTTGTTGCGCTGCCCCACGGTGGTACGTGCGGCGGGGAAGGTGCCTGGCACGGTTTCCAGGTACACGATCGACTGATCCGGCTTGGCTACCGAGACTTTGCCCACTATGTCTCCGGCCTTTAGACGGGCGGGGTACCCGAGGAGCGCGACCAATGCGAATGCGAGTGCCGCCTGCCTGAGGTTTGCCATTGTCCTGACCTCCATCGATTTGGCGAAGTATCGACCCACTTGGGACGAGTCCGCGGCTCTCCCCCAACCGCGGAAGCGGAGATGGACCAATCCCTAGGGGCTCTATATGCAGCGCATCCGACACAGGTGTCAGTGACGAAGGTCACTCATCGACGTGATGTAACACACACCCTCAGCCCAACAGGTCGCAGTCATAGGCGGCAAATCGGAAGCTGGCCGCCCGGGCCGGGTAAATCCCCTTGAGACGGGGGTGGTCGATTTCTCGACGCGATTGCTGAATCGTGATATTTGTATTCTGTATATCTTATCTTTCAGATATTGACGGGTTCGCGCAGCGGCTAAGTCCTTTGCCGATCGGATTTTAGGTGTAATCGGATCTGATCGGATCACTCGCCGCCGTAAGCTGCTGATTCTACAGGACCGAGTTGGTGGGGGTGTCCGATCAAATCGACAACGTCGCTCGAACCTGCACTCCGGCGGCGTGAGCCGCTGGTTCACTTGGCGGCGATGGCCCGCGCCGGGAGTGTGCGAGTTGGACGCCAGTTCCCCATGTCGCCGACCGCGCTCGGTTGACGGAAATCGTGTGACACTAGAATCGTGTCATGAAAACCCGTTTGCGTAATATCACCATCAGGCGGGAGGAGAATGTAGCCCGCTGAGCGCGCCTGGAAGCGCGCGCGCTGGGCGAAACCTAAGAAGTCTAGACAGCCGCAGCATTGACGGTGTTGGGGCACTGGCCGCAGCGAGTGTCTTGGCCGGTTTCAAATCACCTGACCAGACTCGACCTTGCGGTGGTACTCGTTAACAGCATCGTTCCACTGGCGCAGTTGTTTCTTGCTCAGCAGATGTTTGTTGCTGTCGGTCACCATCCGGTCGGTGCGCTTGAACGCGTAGATGAGGGCCGGGTCGAGGCCCGCCTGCGACATAGCTGCCAGCACCGCCTGCTCGTAGTCTTCGTCGCTCAATGGCACCGGCGTGTTCTCCTCGGGATCGAAAAAGACCGGATCATTGGGGCCGGGATAGCGGCCAAACTTCTTCCGAAACGCCTCCAGCTGGCGTTCGATGACTTGTTGTCCTTGTGCACTTAGGTGAATAGACTTGCCCTCCCCAGGCTCTACATACATCTTACTCTTGCTCTTGCGGTTCGGCGAGCACCGGAAAATCTCGAATTGGTTGCACCGATTTTTCTCTTGATATGAGGGCTCAAATGTGATATTTGTATATGTTGTTTATTATCTCTTAGATATAGGCAGCAGGCTGACGCGGCTAAGTCCTTTGCGAATCGGATTTTACGCGTAAGTCTTTTAGATCATCGGATCTGATCGGATCACGCTCCGTAAGGTGCTGATTCTACAGGGGCGAGGGGTAAGGGGGTATCCGATCAGATCGACAAAGCTCGAACCTGTACCCCGGCGGCTTCGAGCCGCTGATTCACTTCGCGAGCGATCGCGGCGGCGCCCGCTGTGTCGGAGTGGATGCAGATGGTCTGGGCGACCAGCGGCAACTCCGAGCCATCGCTGGCGTTGACCTTGTGTCGAAGGGCAATGTCCAAGGCTTGCTGCGCGGCGCGCTCGGGAGCGTCGAGCAGGGCGCCGGGGAGAGTTCGCTTCCGCAGCGTGCCGTCGCGCTCGTAAGTGCGGTCGGCGAAAGCCTCGGCGGCGCAGTGCAGTCCCATGCCGCGCCAGACTTCCAGCGAGGACGAGCCCGCCTGGCCGACCATGATCAGTCGCGGATCGATGGCTTGGACGGCGCGGCCCACGGCCAGCGCGATCTCACGGTCCTGGTTGGTCGCGTGGTAGAGCGCGCCGTGCGGCTTCACATGAACGAGCCGCACGCCGAACCGCCCCGCCACCTGGACTAGCGACGCGATCTGCTGCCGCACCGAGCTTTCGAGCGCCAGCGGCGGTATCGCCGACTCGAGGCGCCCAAAATTTTCGCGGTCGGGATAGCTTGGGTGCGCGCCGACGGCGACGTTCAGCTCCTTGGCGGCCGCCACCGTTTGCCGCATCGTGTTCTCGTCGCCGGCATGGCCTCCACAGGCAACGTTGGCCGAGGTGATGTGGCGCATCAGCTCGAAGTCGGCGCCGCTGGCCAGCGCTTCAGGAGACTCTCCCAGGTCGGCGTTGATGTCGATGAGAGTTGCCATTGTCCAAATGATATCCCCCGCTACGAATCAGGGCACAAATGCATCCTGCAGCCAGCGCTCCTGCTCCTTCAAAAGCGTGATCGCCTGCGGGATCGAGACCTCATGGAAACGCACCTGCTGGTGGGGCCGAAGCTGGCCGATGTGGTGCATGTCCGCCATGATGACGTTCGCGATCTTGGGGTAGCCGCCCGTGGTTTGCTGATCCACGAAGAGGATGATGGGCTGCCCGTCCTGCGGGACCTGCATGGCGCCCAGCGGGATGCCGTCGGTCAGAAGTTGCGACTGTTCGCGCGGCCGGAGCACCTCGCCTTTCAAGCGCAGTCCCGTGCGGTCGGACTGGTCGCTGATCGAGTACGGGCACGAGAACAGGACCTCGAACGCTTCCGGTCCGAACCACTCCTGCTGTGCGCCCCGTGTGACGCGGACCGTATCGTGGCGATACACCGCATCGAGCGCGCCCGGTTTCAACCTCCGAGCACGAGTGCTCCGCCCATCCCGCACCGGCAGAAGATCGCCCGCTTTCAGCCTCCGTCCTTCGAGTCCCCCGAAGCCGCCGCGGACGTCGGTGGCCGCGCTGCCCATCACCACGGGGACATCGAAACCGCCTTGCACCGCGAGATAAGAGCGAGCCCCCGTTCTCATGCCGCCGCACTTCAGCATGCCGCCGGCGGGCACTGCTACTGCCTCTCCTGGGCGAACCGCGCTGGTTCCGACTATGGCATCGCAATCCGCACCTGCGAGCGCCACGATCCGCGGCTCGTCGAATTCCAGCGTTGCCCCCAGCAGGGTCATCTCCAGCGCAGGCGCGTTCTCCTGGTTGCCGACCAGGAGGTTGGCGATACGCAACGACAGTCGGTCGGCCGCGCCCGCGGGCGAGATGCCGAGGTGGCTGTAGCCGTAGCGGCCAAGATCCTGGATGGTCGAAAACATGCCCGGAGTCTTGACTCGTATCGGCATAGCTCACGGCTGCGCCATCGCACCGAAGCTCGCGCGGTCGATAGCAGAGAATCGCACCGTATCGCCGGGTTGCAAGCGAGTCGGCGGGTCGGCATTGGGATCGAACATGCGCCAGGGCGTGCGCCCGATCAGCCGCCAGCCACCGGCCGAATCCACCGGGTAGACGCCGGTCTGGCTGCCGGCGATCCCCACCGTGCCGCCGGCGACGTGGCCTCGCGGCGTCGCCAGCCTGGGCATGTGCAGCTTCTCCGGCAGTCCGCCCATGTAGGCGAATCCGGGAGAGAACCCGAGGAAATGAACCAGGTAAGTCGCGGAAGAATGCAGTCGGATCACTTCTTCCGGAGAGGTCTTTGCGTAATTGGCCAGGTCCACGAGATCAGGACCGAGCTCGACGTCATAGCAAACGGGAATGCTGACGACCTTCGACCTATATTCGTCTTGCGAGCCCACCGCGCTCGTCGATTGTTCGACGACCGTGGTCAACTCGTGGTGGCTGATTTGCAGCGGATCGAAGTCGACGAGGACGGAGGTATATCCGGGATGCAGATTGCGGATCCTGGGATCCTGCTTTGCTCGCAGGGCCCGGAACAGTCCGATGACGCGCGCGTGCAGCTCGGGCGAGATCGCGCTGCCGAGAACAATCAGCAAAGACGAGTCACTGGCGGGAATGACCTTCATGCCGGATTTGCCGCGCATCTGACGCGATTCCGGCGGACATCATAAAGGATGCAAGGCAGTGCTGCCAGATTGGCTCGGCGCCCGCTTCCTCAGGACGAATTCAAGTGGGTTTCAGCGCGCGTCGAACCACCGCCACTGCGGCGGAGTGCTGCCGGGTCCCGCAGGCTCGCTCTGCGGCTGCGCCGCCGGTTGCCCGGGCACCGTCAGCGGCCGTCCGAACACCACTTCGAGATCGGAATATTGCGGCAGGTCCACATCGTTGCCGTGTCCCCCGAGCAGGACGAAGAGTCCGATTCCCGCGGAGGCATAGGGAGCAACGGCATGGGTGGCCATCTCCACCGCCTCATCCGCCACCTGCTGGGACGCTACGCCGACGGCTACGCGCTTGGCCAGGTTCTTGGCGCCGCCCTTGCCGTGCAGTCCGCCCTCAGGATCCATGTTGACCGGGGCCTTCTTGCCAATATCGGCGCCCGCGAGAGAGGCGGCGACCTTCTGCGCTTCGCCTCCGGGCTCGGTCAGCCGGTCGAAAACCAGATACATGGATGCCGCGCGGCTCATGCGTCGCGGCCGCACCAGCCTGCTGATGTGACCATTGAGCACGCTGCCTTCCGGCACCAGAAGATGGCCGTCGGACTGGAAGATGGGCTCCACGAGCCGCGCCTGGAAGCGGTCTCCTTCTTTGCTCTCGCTGGCGCGCAGCTCGGTGAGCAGCAGGAACTCGGCATGCGTGCCTTCGGGAATGGTGACTGGCTGGATGGCGACCCGCGGGACCTCGGCTTGCGCCGGCAACTCCAGCCTGGCGGCGCGTTCGACTTCAAGCATCGCCATGGGGTGCCGGTATTGTTGCACCTGGCGCTTGCCGTGCTTGATCCTCGCCACCTGCGAGATGCCAGGCGCGTGCTGTGCCAGATCCTTGCCCGTCGTGCCGCCCACCTTCATCTGCCCTTGCTCATTGGCCTGGAGGCGCACTTCCTCGCCGCCGCGGATGAAGCGCAGGTCCATCGGCACTTCCACGCCTGAGGGCAGCTTCACCGTGGCCGCGCGCAGGCTGACCTCATAGAAGCTGTGATGGTTCATGCCCAGGCTGCGCAGGGTGTCCACGCGCTCCAGGAAGCCTTTCTTCTCGGCCGCTTTCTGTTTCTCGACTTTGTCCACCACAGCGTGCACCTGGCTGCCAGCGGGGATCAGCGCGTGGTCGTACACATAGACGGGGCGGACCAGTTGTCCGGCGAGCTCGCTGCCAGGCTTCAGGTGGGAGACGTTGACCGGGCCGGAAAGCTCCATGCGCAGGATGGCGCCCGCGGGCACGTCGTATTCCTTCAGGTTTGCGGTGGGCGCCGGATTTTGCGCCGCTACCACCGATGACAGGCAGAACACTAAAGCGCTGAGCAGAACGCGCGACCAGCAATACTCGAACCTATGCACAACACACCCCTAGGACCCGGCCAGACTGTGGGCACCATTCTAGCGGAAATTTGCCGCTCCGGCAGAAAGGCGCGAAAACGCCCCCGCTTCACTTGAACCAGTGATATCCGATAGAGAACTGGATGGTGTTGATACCGGGATTCGGTGTGGCCAGGCCGGCGTTGGAGATGTGCACGTACTTGGCGGCAAGGGAGACGGCGCGCTTTTCGCGGGTGAAGATCTGCACCCCAAAGCTGGCCTGCGGCATGAAGTTCACGTTGTTGGCGCCGGGAGGGACGTCGTCGAGGGAGAGCAGCACGCCACCGCCAAACTCCAGGTAAGGCGCGACCTTCCGGCCATTGGTGAAGTTCCACTTAAGAATAAAGGGATCGAATCCGCCAGCGTAGGAGGTCTGGCTGGGAAACACCAGCAGGTAGGCGGGGATAAAGTCCACGGCGTACTCCAGGTTGCCGCGCAGGAATCCGGAGCCGTGCTCGCCGGTGAGCACCTTGCCCACGCGCACGCCAGCGTTCCACACGCCGGTGTCGGCGGTGCCTCCGGAGACGCTATGGCCGCCCGCGGTCCAGAGGCCCAGCTCCCAGGTCCCCTTTTCGAGCGACTCGGATGGCAGGCTCTGGGCAAAGGCAGAAACGCAGAGCAGGGCCAGGACGGGGATGAAACGTTTTGCCATGGACGGGACAACGTAACAGGTTGGAGGCGAGGGAGGCGAGAGGAAATTTGCTGCCACCCTCGCCTGCACCAGCTTTGGCCGACGACCGACGACCGAAGGCCGGGGTCTAGCTGGCCACTTCCTCCAGTTGCTTCAAGTCGACGTCGAAGTTGGAGTAGACGTGCTGCACGTCGTCGTGCTCTTCCAGGGCCTCCACCAGGCGGATCATCTGCGTGGCCTGCGGGCCTTCCAGCTTGATGTAGTTCTGCGGCAGCATGGCGACCTCGGCGGCAGCCACGGGGTAGTTGCCTTGCTTTACCGCCTCCAGCACGGCTTCGTAGCCGTGGGGATCGGTGATGATCTCCCAATTCTCGCCGTCGTCGCGCAGGTCTTCCCCGCCGCTTTCGAGCACAACGTTCATCAGGTCGTCTTCTTTCGCGGACACCTTGGGCACGACGATGGAGCCCTTCTTGTGGAACATCCAGGCCACCGAGCCGGCCTCGCCCAAGTTGCCGCCGTGCTTGCCGAACACGTGGCGGATCTCGCTGACGGTGCGGTTGCGGTTGTCGGTGGAGAGCTCGACCAGCACTGCCACTCCGCCCGGTCCGTAGCCTTCGAGCTGGAATTCTTCGTAGGTGGCGCCGGGCAGCTCGCCGGTGCCGCGCTGGATGGCGCGCTTGATGTTGTCGGCGGGCATGTTCTCGGCCTTGGCGGCGGCGATGGCGGTGCGCAGGCGCGGGTTCTTGTCGGGATCACCGCCGCTCTTGGCGGCCATAGCGATTTCCTTGATGAGGCGGGTGAAAATCTTGCCCCGCTTGGCATCCAGCGCGCCCTTCTTGTGCTTGATGGTGGCCCATTTGGAATGGCCAGACATAGAAGAACCTCGGAACGGAAGTCGATTTCGCAGCCTTGGAAGCGGCCGGATGACGCAAAAACCATGAAGGCAATTGCGGATTATAGCATGGCGGCGCCGGGGTGGCAGCCGACGAGTGCACTACCCCTGGCCGCTTCTGCCAAGCGTGGGTCCTTTGACTTTGTTCGTTCTTTTCAGCCGGGTGTCTTCAGCCGATTACGATAGGTGTAGACTACCGCCAAAACCGGCGGCGCCAGCAGCACACCCCAGAACGGAATCACGAAGCCAAGCACGATGGGCGTCAGGATCGAGGCCCAGATGGGCACCTTCACCGTCCGCTTCATCAAGTAAGGCTGCAACACCAGGCCGTCGGTCACAGCGATAATGGCGTATAGGATGAGAACATACAAGAGGCGCATCCTGCCGCCCGAAAGGCCGCCGACTATGGCGGGCGCGACGAGCGCCAGCACCGGGCCGAGGTGAGGCACGAATTGCAGCGCGCCGCCCAGCAACGCCCACAGCGGCGCCAACGGCACGCCGATGATCTCCAAGCCGCTGAGCCACATCAGGCCCACGATCAGCGCGTCCGTGGACTGAACGATGAGCCAGCCCTTGAGCCCGGTGGCGGTTGTGCGGAGGTGGTCGCGAAAGTTCACTCGGCGATTAGATGCGGCGGGCGGGTATTAAGCGAGTGAGTCATTGATTCATTGGATCACATTGGATCGTTGAATCATTGAAAACCACGATCCCTCGGGCCAAAGCGGCTCGGGATGACAGTCTTGGCTGGCCGGGATGAAGGGGTTCCAGCGGGTGTTCAATGACTCAATGAATCAATGAATCACTTAGTCAAGGACTCAATCCCTGTAAACCGTTGTCCCGGCAATCCGTCACACTCAATAGCGGCGCGAATGGAGAACACGCTGGAAATCGCGACCCTGGAGCGGGCGGCGGCGGCGAATGCGCCGCTCGATTTTGATCTCGTTGTCCGCCGGCACCAGCGGCGGATCTATCGGGTGCTGCTGGGGATGGTGCGCGATCCCGACCTGGCCGACAACCTGACGCAGGACTGTTTCGTGCGCGCCTACGAGAAGCGGGCCAGTTTTCGCGGCGAAGCGAGCGTCAGTACGTGGCTCATCAGCATCGCCATCAACTTGGCGCGCGACCATGGCCGCAGCCGGCGCGCGGGATTCTGGCGGCGGCTGTTCTCCGCGCCGGCTGAAGAGGCGGAAGCGGCCCTCGCGGCGGCCGTGGACCTGGGCGCTTCGCCCGAGCGGTCGCTGATGGCGCGCCAGAAGCTGAGCCAGGTCTGGGAGATCGTGGACACCTTGTCCGCACGGCAGCGCGAAGTTTTCCTGCTGCGCTTCGCGGAAGAGATGCCGCTGGAGGAGATCGCTCTGGCGCTGGGCATGGAACCCGGGACCGTGAAGGCCCACCTGTTCCGCGCCGTGGGCAGGGTACGCAAACGAATGAGGAAGCCGTATGGAGTGCACACATCAACTGAACGAAGCTGAAATTACCGATGCCCTGTCGGGGAAGCTGGCGGACGAGCGCGTCGCGAATTGCGATAGTTGTGCCGCGGAATTCGCCGCATGGAGGGAGCTGGGCGGCAGATTGCGGGGCGAGCTGGAGTCGCGCGCCGACATGCCGGGGTATTTCTGGACGCGGCAGCAAGCCCGCATCCGCGAACATCTGGCGCCGCGGGCGACATCGTTGCGCTGGGCTGCGGCGGCGATCGTCGCGCTGATCCTTCTGGCGTTCGGACTGATCCAGCAGGGCGTCACGCCGGCGGTCCAGGTGGCGCAGGTCGATTCGGATGACGCCCTGCTTCAGGACATCCATGCGTCGCTCCAGCGTGAGGTGCCGGCAGCGCTCGCGCCCGCGGTCGTGTTGGTAGAGGAAGTGGCCTCGGCTTCCAATCAAGCTCAGCAAGTAAAGGAGAACTAGATGAAACGCATTGCCATGGTTTCTCTGGTGTTGGTTTTCATAACCCTCATCACCGCAGCCGCCGTGGCCCAAGGTCCCGGACCGATGGGCATGGGCCCGCTGGGTCCGGGACACCATGACATGGGCATGGGTCCTCACCACGGGCCGTTCGGGGCGTGGTGGAAGAATTCGGACGTGGTGAAAGAGCTGCAGCTCACCGACGCCCAGGTGAAGCAGATCGAGCAGACCTTCCTCGATTACCGCCTGAAACTCATTGACCTGCGCGCCGACCTGGAGCGGCAGGAGACCAAGCTGCAGCCGCTGCTCGAAGCCGATCAGCCCAACGAGCAGCAGGTCGGCTCGCAGGTGGACGCGGTGGTGGCCGCGCGCGGCAAACTGGAAAAGACCAACACCATGATGATGCTGGCCATCCGGCGCGTGCTCTCGGTAGAGCAGTGGAAGAAGCTGCACGCCATGCGTCATCGGCGCGAAGGCGGATACGGTTCCGGCGGCTACGGTAGAGGGGGGTACGGCGGGCCGCGGCGTGGCGACGCACCACAACCGCCGCAGCCTCCGACGCCCCCGGCTGTGCCGACCGCGCCGGGAGACAAGCAGGATTGAGCCATCGACTCATTGAATCATTGGGTCATTGAGAATCGGGCCGTCAGGTGTTCTGATGGCCCGAGCTTTTTGATTGGGTGACTGAGGACCAAGGTCTGCGAGGAATTGTTTCATTGATTCATTGAGTCATTGGATCATTGAAAACCAATCACCCGATGACCCGATCTCCCGATCACCCGATTCTTCGTGCTAGACTCGGACGGGAGCGCAGAAAACGATGAAATTCGGCGTGATCATCTTTCCCGGGTCCAATTGCGACCACGACGCCTACTACACTGTGCGGGCGGTGCTCGAGCAGCCGGTGACCTTCCTGTGGCATGAGTCGCATGATCTGGAAAACTGCGACGTGGTCATCGTTCCCGGCGGGTTCGCCTATGGCGACTACCTGCGCACGGGCGCCATCGCCAGGTTTTCTCCGGTGATGGAGTCGGTGGCGCGCTTCGCCGCCGGGGGCGGCCTGGTGATGGGCATCTGCAACGGCTTCCAGATCCTGTGCGAGGCGGGCCTGCTGCCGGGCGCGCTCCTGCGCAACGCCGGCCTGAAATATATCTCGAAGCCGGTCCAGGTGCGGGTCGAGAGCGCGGACACGCCCTTCACCAACGCCTGCCGGAAGGGCGAGGTGCTCACCATCCCCATCGGGCACATGGAAGGCAATTACTTCTGCGACGAGCCGACGCTCCAGGCGTTGCAGCGCGAAGAGCGCATCGTCTTCCGCTATGTGGAGAATCCCAACGGGTCGCTCGACAACATCGCCGGCATCTCGAACCCGGGGCGCAACGTGCTGGGCATGATGCCGCATCCGGAACGCGCCAGCGAAGCGCTGTTGGGATCGAGCGAGGGCTTCAAAGTGTTTCAGTCGCTGCTGGGAGCGGCGGTGGCGAGGTAGTTTTGATGGTCATCCCGTCCGCGTAAATCCGCGGCGGTGAGCTCCAACAGAAATCCGCGGCCACTGAAGTTCAGCGGTAGATCGGCGGCGAGCCGCCCATCATGTCCAGGTCAAGGCCGAGCTTCAGGCGGGCGGCCTCGGACATCATGCCCGGATTCCACGGTGGGTCGAAGACGATATCCACCTGCACTTCCTTGACGCCGGGCAGGCGCGCGAGCTTGTTGTGCACGTCGCCCTTGAGGATGTCGCCCATGCCGCAGCCGGGCGCGGTCATGGACATCTTCACCTCGAGGCGCTTGCCGCCTTCCACATCTTTGATCTCGCAGCCGTAGATCAGGCCCAGGTCCACGACGTTGACCGGGATCTCGGGGTCGTAGACCTGCCTCATCTGCTCCCAGACCATCTGCTCGTTGAACTCGCCGGGCGCGGCGGCGGCCGCGGGCTGCGGCTCGGCGGCGGTGATGCCGAGTGCGTCGGCGTCTTTGGCGTCGATGCGAACCATGTAGCCGATGTCGGTGGTGACGGTGTAGCTGCCGCCCAGTGACTGCGTGATGCGCACCATGCTCCCGGCGGGCAGCTTCAGGCGCCAGCCCATGGGGATCTGGGTAGCCTCGACTTCGCGCGACAGCGTGATCGGTCCTTTGATCTCGGTTTCCATGATGGCTACTCGGTCGAAACCGGCTCCTGCTGGTCTTTGAGCGCGGCCTGCAGCGTGTGCCAGGCCAGCGTGGCGCACTTGACGCGCACGGGAAACTCCGACACGCCGGAGAACGCTGCCAGCTTGCCCAGCGCTTGCGTGCCGTTAGACTCGGCCTGCCCGGTGACCAGCTTGTGAAATCTCTCGAAGATCGCGTCCGCTTCGGCGCAGCTCTTTCCTTTCAGCGCCTGGGTCATCATCGAGGCGGAAGCCTTGGAGATGGCGCAGCCCGAGCCCTCAAAGCTCACGTCGCGGATGGTGTCGCCTTCCACATTCAAGTACACGGTGTAGTGGTCGCCGCACAGCGGGTTATAACCCTCAGCCTTGTGGTTGGCGGCGGGAAGCGCGCGATAGTTGCGAGGCTGCTTGCAGTGCTCGAGGATGATCTCCTGATAAAGCTCGCGCAGATCCGCCATTACTGGAACACCTCGAGCACCTTGTGCAGCCCGGCGACCAGCGCATCCACGTCTGCCCGCGTGCTGTAGAAGCCAAGCGAGGCGCGCGCGGTGGCCGGGATGCCGAAACGCTGCATCAGCGGCTGGGCGCAGTGATGTCCGGTACGGATGGCGATCCCTTCCTGGTCGAGGATCGTACCCACATCGTGCGGGTGGATGCCCTCGATCACGAAGGATACCACTGCCGTCTTTTCGCGCGCGGTGCCGATCAGGCGTACACCGGGCACCGACGAGATGCGCTCGCTGGCGTAGGCCAGCACCTCGCGCTCGTGCGCTTCCACCTGCTCCCAGTCAAACTGATTCAAATATTGGATGGCCGCACCCAGGCCGATGACGCCGGCGATGTTGGGCGTCCCGGCCTCGAACTTGTGCGGCACCTTGTTGTAAACGGTCTTCTCGAAGGTAACGGAACTGATCATGTCTCCGCCGCCCTGGTATGGCGGCATGGCCTCGAGCAGTTTCGCCTTGCCGTAGAGCACGCCCACGCCCGTCGGGCCGTAGAGCTTGTGGCTGGAGAAAGCGTAGAAGTCACAATCCAGCGCGCGTACATCCACCTTGACGTGGGGCGCGGCCTGGGCGCCGTCGAGCAGTACCGGCACGCCACGCCGGTGGGCCAGCTCGATGATCTCGCGCACGGGGTTGATGGTCCCAAGAACGTTCGACACGTGGACGACGGAGACGAACTTCGTCCTGGGGCCGAGCAGCTTCTCGTATTCCTCGAGCAGAAGCTCGCCCTGGTCGTTGATGGGAATGACGCGCAGCTTGGCGCCTTTCTCTTGGCAGAGGATCTGCCAGGGCACGATGCCGGAGTGGTGCTCCATGGTGGAGATGATGATCTCGTCGCCCGCGCCCACGTGCCTGCGGCCCCAGGTCTGGGCCACCAGGTTGATGGCTTCCGTGGTGCCGCGGACGAAGATCACCTCGCTCGGGTCGCCGGCGTTGATGAAGTGTTGCGCGGCCTGGCGCGCCTGCTCGTAAGCTTGCGTCGCCCGCTCCGACAGGTAGTGCACGCCGCGATGGATGTTGGAGTTGTACTCGCGGTAATACTTGTCGAGGGTGCGCAGGACGGACTCGGGCTTCTGCGAGGTGGCGGCGTTATCCAGATACACCAGCGGCTTGCCGTTCACCTTCTGGTGCAGGATGGGAAAATCGCGGCGCACCTTCTCGACGTCAAACGTGCTCCGCCGGCCTGCAACCGGCGGGAAATTTTCGGTAACGACATGGGTAGCGCTGGTCATCCGAGTTCCTCCCAATTCCGCTGGACTTCCGCGCCCGCGGCCTGAACCAAAGCCATGCCCTCGGGCAGCCAACTGGTGGTCAGGGCTTCGAGGTAAGTGCGCACCGGGCCGGTCCGCATACGCTCCAGGCACTCGCTGGCGAAGGCGTAGAGCAGCAGGCGGCGGGCCGCGATTTCGTCGAGCCCGCGCGAGCGCAGGTAGAAGAGGGCGTTCTCCTCGACCTGGCCGATGGTGGCGCCGTGGGTGCACTTCACGTCGTCGGCGTAGATCTCCAGTTGCGGCTTGGTGTCGATCTGCGCCTCGTCGGAGAGCAGCAGGTTGCGGTTGGTCTGCTTGGCGTCGGTCTTCTGCGCGTCCTTGTGCACGATGATGCGGCCGTGGAAGACGCCGTGCGCCTGCTCGTCCAGGATGCCGTTGTAGAACTGGCGGCTGTTGCAGTGCGGCTGAGCGTGCTCGACCAGCATGTAGTTGTCCATGTGCTGCCGGCCCTTGCCAATGAAGAGGCCGTTGATCAGGCACTCGCCGCCTTCGCCCGCCAGCACCGGATGGACGTTGTTGCGCACCAGTGCGCCGCCCAGCAGCAGCGAGTGCGACTCCACATTGGCGTTGCGCTCCTGCTGGATGCGCAGCGTGGAGACGTTCAGCGCCTGCGTATCTTCGCGCTCGATCATGTAGTGCGCGACCACGGTGTCCGGGCCGGCGTAGAGCTCGGTCACGATGTTGGAGAAAATCACGCCGCTATCGATGGACACATAGTCTTCAACCACGGTCACCTGGCTGTGCGCTTCCGCGACCACCAGGTTGCGAGGATGGGCCATCGCCGGCGCGCTGTTGCCGGTCGAGACATAAAGCAGGCAGATGGGCGCTTCGACTACGACTCCACGCGGGATGTAAACGTGTCCGCCATCGGCGAGGAATGCGGTGTTGAGTGCGATGAAGGCATCGCGATCGAAACTGGCATAACGGCCGAGAAGGCCCTCCAGACTCCGAGCGTGCTCGATCGCCTCCGCCAGGCTGCACACGCGGACGCCCTTGGGAAGCTTGCCAAGCGACGAAAGCTCGGGCGTGTAATGGCCGTTTACGAACACGAGCTGGCTGGCCGCGCCTGGAATGCGGAAGGGATCGAGATCGCGCGCTTTGACCTTCGCGCTTCCGTCGGCCAGCTGAAACGTCGTCCGGGAGATGGGCGAAATGTTGGTGAAGCGCCAGTCTTCCTCGTGCGTGGTCGGGAAGCCAAGCTCGGAAAAACGCGCGAAGCCTTCCTGGCGCAACGTCCGCAGCCACCCCTGCTCCTGGCCCGGCGCGCTCTTCTCGAAACGCGTGAAGCTTTCCAGGTAGCTCTGCAACTCCGGGGTTGTGGTTGTCAGCGACATCATCTCATACCCTCACCGCTTCGCCTTCGACCCCGGCGTAGCCCTTGTCTTCGAGTTCGAGCGCCAACTCCGGGCCGCCCGACTTGACGATGCGTCCATCCACCAGCACGTGCACGAAATCGGGTACGACGTAGTTCAGGAGGCGCTGGTAGTGCGTCACCACGACGATGGCGCGGTCGGGCGAGCGCATGGCGTTCACGCCCTTGGCCACGATCTTCAGCGCGTCGATATCGAGGCCGGAATCGGTCTCATCGAGAATCGCCAGCTTGGGCTCGAGCACCGCCATCTGCACGATCTCGTTGCGCTTCTTCTCGCCCCCCGAGAAGCCTTCGTTGACCGAGCGGTTCATGAAGCGCTCGTCCATCTCCAGCAGCTTCATCTTTTCCTTGTAATAAGGGATGAAATCCATGGCGTCCATTTCCTCTTCGCCGCGGTACTTGCGCCGGGCGTTCACGGCCGAGCGGAGGAAGTAGGCGTTCGAGATGCCGGGCACCTCCACCGGATACTGGAAGGCCAGGAAGACGCCCTCGCAGGCGGCCTCTTCCGGCTTCATGGCCAGCAGGTCTTTGCCCTTGTAGAGCACTTCGCCGGCGGTGACGACGAAGGTCTCGCGCCGCGCCAGCACCTGCGCCAGCGTGCTCTTGCCCGAGCCGTTCGGCCCCATGATGGAGTGCACCTCGCCGGCGTTGACGCTCAGGTCGATGCCCTTGAGGATCTCGTGATTCTCTACCTTGACGTGCAGGTCCTTGATTTCCAGGAGACTCATTCGTTTGCTTTCCTCTATGTGTCCAGGGGCTAAAGCCCCTTCTATTTATGCGATCTTTACGGCACGACTAAAGTTGTGCCCAGATACAAACCAATACAAACCTCTTAGCCCACGCTGCCTTCCAAACTGACGCTGAGCAGCTTCTGCGCCTCCACGGCAAATTCCATGGGCAGCTCGCGGAAGACGCGCTTGCAAAATCCGTTGACGATCATGGAGACGGCGTCTTCGGTCTTCAGCCCGCGCTGGCGCAGGTAGAACATCTGGTCCTCGCCGATCTTCGAGGTGGAAGCCTCGTGCTCCATGCGCGCGCTGGCGTTCTTCACCTCGATGTAGGGGAAGGTATGCGCGCCGCACTTGTCGCCGATCAGCAGCGAATCGCATTGCGTGTAGTTGCGCGCGCCCACCGCGCTCTTCTGGATCTTCACCATGCCGCGGTAGGTGTTCTGGCCATGGCCGGCGGAGATGCCCTTGGCCACCACGGTGGAGCGCGTATTGCGGCCCATGTGGATCATCTTGGTGCCGGTATCGGCCTGCTGATAGTTGTTGGTCAGCGCCACCGAGTAGAACTCGCCCACCGAGTTGTCGCCCTTCAGGATGCAGCTCGGATACTTCCAGGTGATGGCCGAGCCGGTCTCGACCTGGGTCCAGGAGATCTTCGAGTTCGCGCCCGCGCACAGGCCGCGCTTGGTTACGAAGTTGAAGATCCCGCCGCGGCCTTCCTTGTCGCCGGGGTACCAGTTCTGCACCGTCGAGTACTTGATCTGGGCGTTGTCGAGCGCCACGAGTTCCACGACCGCCGCGTGCAACTGGTTCTGGTCGCGGATGGGCGCGGTGCAGCCCTCGAGGTAGCTGACGGACGCGCCCTCTTCGGCGATGATCAGCGTGCGCTCGAACTGCCCGGTCTCAGCGGCGTTGATGCGGAAGTAGGTCGAAAGCTCCATGGGACAGCGCACGCCCTTGGGCACGTAGACGAACGAGCCGTCGCTGAAGACGGCCGCGTTCAGCGCGGCGAAAAAGTTGTCGCTGTACGGCACTACCGAGCCCAGGTACTTCTTCACCAACTCGGGATGCTTCTCGACCGCCTCGGAGAAGGAGCAGAAGATCACGCCCGCCTCGGCCAGCTTCTCTTTGAAGGTGGTGGCGACAGAGACGCTGTCGAACACGGCGTCCACAGCGACCCCGGCCAGCCGCTTCTGCTCTTCCAGCGGTATGCCCAGCTTTTCATAGGTGCGCAGGATCTCCGGATCCAGCTCGTCCAGGTTCTTCAAGCTCGGCTTCTGCTTGGGCGCCGAGTAATAGACGATGTCCTGATAGTTAATAGGCTCGTAGTGAACATTGGCCCACTTGGGCTCGGCCTCGGCCTGCTCCAGCTTGGCCCAATGGCGATAGGCCTTCAGGCGCCACTCCAGCATGAACTGGGGCTCGCCCTTCTTTTGCGAAATAAGACGGATTACGTCCTCATTCAGGCCTTTGGGGATGCGGTCTTCCTCCACCTCGGTGATGAAGCCCCACTTGTACTCGCGGTTGGTGAAGTCCTGAATGGTGTTGGCTGGTGTGTTCATTGCACTCCCCCGCTGATCAGGTTGATGGAAGAAACGATGTTGCTGCGCGGCTTCAGGCCGGCCAGTTCCATGGGCTGCATCAGGTCGCCCAGGGTCAGGTTCTCGAGGGCGCCGAGCAGCGCCAGGCTGATGACCTTGGAATTGCGCCGCACCACGCAGGAGGGTTCGAGGTCGCAACTGCCGGCGGCCACGCTGCACTCGGTGAAGCCGATGGGGCCTTCGAGGGCGTCGATGATCTCGGCCACGGAAATCTGGTTGGGGCGGCGCGAGAGGCTGTAACCGCCCTTCGATCCGCGATGCGAAACCAGCAAGCCGACGTGGGAAAGCGCCTTCAGGAGCTTGGAGACCGTGGGCAGCGGAAGCTGGCTCGCCGCCGACAAGTCCCGCGCGTTCTGCAACTCGGGGTGCTGGGCGATCGACGTCATCAGAACAATGCCGTAGTCGGTCAATTTGTTGAGCCTGAACATTCGGTTTCGCTCCCGGCGCCTTCCCTAACGGCTACCTCTAGATACCGTACCAATTTAGTTCTGTATATATTCTAGGGTGGGCAAGCCCGGTTGTCAAAGCCCGCTGCGCCGCTTGGGGGCTGGGCAAGCCGGAATGGGGAAAATTGGCGGTTGGGCGGTGTTGCGGCGTTGATCTGTGCCGTCCCTGCGGCAGGGACAGCAGAATCAATCCCAGGCTCCGGAGGTTGCATAAGCCGGCCCGCTGCCGTAGGATTTCGCGCGAAATCGCTCATACAGGGAGGTAGAACTTATGACCCGGACCTTTACCCGCTATTTCGGACTCATGCCGTTGCTGGTGGCGTTGACGGGATCAGCCATGGCGCAACAGCCGCCCATCAAAATCGGCGCGCTCAATGTGCTGAGCGGCAGCTTTGCCGCCTATGGCAAGTCGGGACGGCAAGGGGCGCAACTGGCCATCGACGACATCAACGCTTCCGGCGGCCTACTGGGACGCAAGCTGGAACTCATCCAGGTGGACAGCCAAGCCAAGCCAGACGTGGCCGTGCAGGAAGCCCGGCGCTTGATCCTGAACGAGAAAGTCAATTTCCTGATCGGCATCGACTCCAGCTCGGTGTCGCTGGCGGTCGCTCCGCTAACCAAGGAATACAAGATCCCACTGGTGGTGATGCACGCGGCCACCCCGGCGCTCACCGAGCAGTGCAATCCCTACGTGTTTCGCACCTCCAACAACGCCCGCATGGACGCCTACGCGGCCGCCGACCTGGCCGCCAAGCTTCCCTACAAGCGCTGGGCCAACATCGGGCCGGACTACGAGTTCGGGCACTCCTCGTGGAACGACTTCATCGCCCGCCTGAAGGAAAAGAAGCCGGATGTGGAAGTGGTGGGCGAACAGTGGCCCAAGGGCGGCGAGAGCAACTACACGCCCTACATCACGGCGCTGGTCCAGCAACGGCCGGAGGCGGTGTTCTCCGTGCTCTGGGCCGGCGACCTGGTCACCTTCGTCCGTCAGGCCAACGCCTTCGGGTTCTTCAAGCAGATCAAACTATTCGAAGACCCGGTGGGCGCCGCGCTGGAATCCATCGGACCCATGGGCAAGGAGGCTCCCATCGGAGAGCTGTTTTCCACCCGCTACTGGTTCCTGCAGTCGCAATCGCCGGTTAACAAGAAGTTCGTGGAGGCCTATCACAAGAAGTGGAACGAGTGGCCCAGCTACAACGCGGAAGAACACTACGCGGGGGTGCAGATGCTGGCAGCCGCGGTGAAAAAAGCCAAAGCGCTCGATGCGGACGCCATCAAGAAAGCCTTCGAAGCCGACGGCGGCCTGACCTATGAAGCTCCGGAAGGAAAGAAGTGGATGCGCCCGGCCGACCACCAGGTGTTCGAGGCTCTAGTTTGGGGCTACACCACGCCTTCGAACGACTATCCCTTCGTCGTTCTCAAGGACATTACCATGGTGCCGGAGAAGGACACGGTGTATCCGACCAAGTGTAAGTAAAAATCGTTTTGAAGGGAGGGTGGAGCAGGGCTTCAGCCCTGCAGATGGAGCAGCGGAAGTCGCAGGGCTTCAGCTCTCGGGGGTGCCCTCAGCGGCTGAAAGCCGCCGCTGAAGGCGAATCCTTCCCTGCAGGCCTGAAGGCCTGCTCCACCAGTCACGCAAGAGACCCTATTGGAGCGTAGAGTACCGGAGTTCGGGTTGACCCTTCCTTTCTTCTTCCTTGAGTTCATGACCGGGCTGGCGTCGGCGGCGTCGCTGTTTCTGCTGGCGGTGGGGCTGTCGCTGATCTTTGGCGCGCTGGGCATCGTGAATTTCGCCCACGGGTCGTTTTTCGCCTTGGGTGCGTACTTCCTCTTTGCCCTGACGCGCGGCGACGCCGCCGGATTCTGGCACTACCTGCCGGTGGCGGTGGCGGCCAGCCTGGTGGTCGGGGCGGTGGTGGAGCGCGTGTTCATGCGCCGCGTGCTCAACCGCGCCGAGCATTATCAGATCCTGCTGACCTACGCTCTGCTGCTGATCATCGAGGACGTCTCCAAGATCTGCTTCGGCGCCGACTACAAGTCCATTGGCATGCCCAAGGGATTCGAAATGCCGGTGTTCGTGCTGGGCATTCCCTTCCCTTCTTATTACCTCGGTCTGGTGGGGCTGGCGGCCGCGGCCGCGCTGCTGCTCTGGCTGTTTCTGCATCGCACGCGCTACGGAACCCTCGTCCGCGCGGTAGCCCAGGACCGCGAGATGCTGGAAGCCCTGGGCGTGAACGTTCCCCTGCTGTTCACCGTGATCTTCGCCTTGGGCATTGGCCTCGCCGGCTTCGGAGGCGCGGTCAGCCTGCCGCTGCAATCGATTTCGACCGGGGTCGCGGTGGATGCGGTGATCAGCGCCTTCATCGTTGTCGTCGTGGGCGGCCTGGGCAGCATATGGGGAACGCTGCTGGGCGCGATTCTCATCGGTGAGATCCAGGCCTTCGGCGCGCTGGTGCTGCCGGAGTTCTCGATCGCCTTCACCTACGTTCTGATGGCGGCCGTGCTCCTGTTCCGTCCCTGGGGACTGCTGGGCCGGCCACCGGCGGTGCGCACATGAGGACCAAGCTCGCGGTGGCGGCGGTGGTGCTGGCGGTCTTCCCGTGGTTCCTCCACGATTACGGCTTGCAGGTCGCGATTCAGGCACTGGTGCTCGGCGTCTTCGCTATGAGTTTCAATCTTCTGTTCCGCAACACCGGGCTGCTGAGCTTCGGACACGCCGCTTGTTTCGGCGCCGCCGGCTACACCACGGCGCTCCTGGTCAGCAAGCTGCGATGGAGTTTTGCCGCGACCTTGCCGCTGGCGCTGGTGGCGGCGGCGCTGGTGGCGCTGGTGATCGGCTTCTTCAGCGTGCGCCTCACCAAGATCTACTTCACCATGCTGACCCTGGCCTTCTCGCAAATGCTGTGGGCGGTTGCGCACAAGTGGTACGGCTTCACTGGCGGCGATAACGGCATCACCGGCCTGCTGCCTCCGGGGCTGCTGGGGAATCCCAAAGGTCTGTACTACGCCAGCCTGGTGGCGCTGGTGCTAGTCTCGGGGATCATCTACATAGTGCGCCGCTCGCCCGCCGGATACACTCTGCGCGCGGTGCGCGACAATCCGGCACGCGCCGAAGCCATCGGCATCAGCGCCTTCGAATACATGGTCGCCGCCTTCGTCCTGTCCGGCACGCTCTCCGGGCTGGCGGGATTTCTGCATGTGGCATGGCAGCACTCGGCTTTTCCGGACCTGCTCTACTGGACCACCTCGGCCGAGGTGATCATCGCCGTGATTTTGGGCGGCAGCGCCGAGTTCTTCGGCCCGGCCATCGGCGCCGTGGTGCTGGTGGTGCTCGAGGCAGTGGTGCGCTCGCACACGCAGTACTGGCCGCTGGCGCTGGGCATGGTGCTGCTGGCCATGGTGCTGTTTTTCCCCAGCGGCGTCATCAGCCTGTTCCAGCGCCGGCAGCGCGAGGAGGTTCCCCGTGCCGCTGCTTGAAGTCCGCCGAGTGTCGAAATCGTTCGAGGGCTTCCAGGCGCTCAGCGACGTCAGCCTGGCGGTGGAAGAGGGCAGCCTGTACGCGCTCATGGGGCCAAACGGCGCGGGAAAAACCACGCTGTTCAACGTGATCACCGGGCGCTACACGCTGGATGCGGGAAGGGTGCTGTTCGCCAACCAGGACATCTCGCACACGCCCACCCATCGCATCATCCATTACGGCATCGGCGTATCCTTCCAGCGCGCCATTCCCTTCCCCAGCATGACGGTGCTGGAAAACGTCGCCCTGGCCGTGCTGGCGCTGGATCGCAAGACCCGCAACTTCGCCCACCCGCTGCTGTCCTATGCGGATGCCGCCGAGCGCGCCGAAGAGATCATCTCCTGGGTGGGTCTCGACGATCTCAAGCGCCAGCTCACCGCGGCCCTGCCCCAAGGTGACCTGAAGCGCGTGGACATCGCCATCGCGCTGGCCAGCAAGCCGCGGCTGCTGCTCTTGGACGAGCCGCTGGCCGGGCTCTCGCGCGCAGAACGGGCGCAGATGGTCGGCTTCATTCGCGAGCTGCTGCGCTCCCTCGGCACCACGCTGCTGTTCACCGAGCACGACACCGAGGCTGTCCTGCAATTGGCGGGACGCATCATGGTGCTGCACCGCGGATCGGTGCTGGCCGAGGGCACGCCCAACGAGATCCGCAGCCACCCTCAGGTGCAGGAAGCCTTCCTGGGACGTGAAGCATGAGCATGCTGGCGCTGGAGCAACTGGTCGCCGGCTACGGACCGATCCGGGTGGTGCACAACCTGAGCCTCACCGTAGGCGAGGGCGAAGTCGTGGCGCTCTTGGGACGTAACGGCGCCGGCAAGACCACCACGCTCAAAGCCGCGCTGGGAATGGTGCGCGTGTCTTCCGGGCGCGTCCTGTATCGCAGCCGCGACGTTACGCGCCTGGCCACTCACCGCCGGGCGATGCTGGGCATGGGCTACGTGCCTGACGACCGCCGCATCTTTCCCGAACTCACGGTGCGCGAGAACCTGGAGGTCGCGATCAAGCGCGGGTCAAAGAACGGTCGCGGCTGGACCAGCGAGCGCATCTATCAGCTCATGCCCTGGCTGAAAGAGATCCAGCGGCGGCGCGGCGGATTCCTTTCGGGCGGCGAACAGCAGATGCTCACCATCGCCCGCACCATGATGGGCAATCCCGAGGTGCTGCTGCTGGACGAACCCACCGAGGGCCTGGCGCCGCATTTCGTGCGCCTGGTCAGCGATCTGGTCAAAGAATTGAAGTCGAGCGGCACGGCCGTGCTGCTGGCCGAGCAGAACCTGCGCTTCATTACCCCGCTGGCCGACCGCGTGTACGTGCTCGAGAGCGGCGAGCTGCGCCTGGAGGGCACCATGGCCGCCATGGCCGAAAAGCAGGAAGTGCGGGCACTGCTGGCGTTGTGAGGCGTCCTACCTGGCCGCGGGCAGCCACACGGCCCGCGATTCGGCGTCGGGCGCGTTCAAAATGTGGGGGGTGATCAGCAGCAGGAATTCGTCGTCCTCGGTGGTCTTGTTCTGGGTGGCCGCCAGCAGGCCGATGCCGGGGAGGGCGCCCAGTCCCGGCAGTCCGCCGAGCGAGACCTGCTCGGAGCGGTTGATATCGCCCACCACCACTGCGGTCTCCCCGTTCTTCACCGTGATGGTGCTCTTATAAGCTCGGTTGGAGAGCACGGGCACGCCGTTGAACGCCTGGCCGGTCAGCGCGCGGAGGTCGGTTTCCAGCTCCAGGGTGACATCGGACTCGCCGTGAATCGAGGGTGTGGCTTTCACCGTGAGCCCCAGATCCTCGTAGCTGAACGAGGGGAAGGCCGCCTGGAAGGTGTTGTTCTGGATGTTCTGGGCGATGGCCGCGCTATTGAAGATGGGCGCGAAGGTAGCGTTCAGGATGGGATAGCGCGTGCCCACCCGCATGGTGGCCGCCTTGCCCTGCATGGCGCGCAGCGTCAGGTGCTCCAGGGTCTTGACGTTGGAGCTGTTGAACTGGAACTTGGCCGTCGCCGGGGGCAGGGTCACGCCAAACAGGGTGATGCCTCCGCCGAAGGTGGCGAAGGGAGTGGTCAACAGAGGGTTGAGCTGCTGCGATTGCAGTTGCGCCAGCAGCGCCGACAGCGCCGTGTTGTTCGCCTGGTTGATGCCGCCGGAGGAGATGAGCTGGTTGATGAGACTCTGGGCGTTGGGCTGGCTGGCCAGCAGCGCCGCCGCCTGCGACAGGTTGAACATGTTGTACTGCAGCGGCTGCTGGATTCCCAGGTTGCGCAGCACGGTGCGGTCGATCTCGAAGACCTGCACGTCGAGCAGCACCTGCGGCGGTCCCGCCACGGAGAGCTGGTTGAGGAACTCGGTGGCGGCATCCAGCGTCTGGCGCGGCGCGCGCACCGTGATGATGTCCTTGGTGGCGTTCACTGAAACCAAGCGGATGTCAAAGACCCCGCGCAGCAGCCCCGCAATGTCGTTCAGCTCCTGCGCGCTGGAAGCCTGGGTGATGTAGAAGCTGCGCAGGGACATGCGATCGAGCTGGCGATGGTTCTCGGGGGTGTCCGCCGCCACCAGCAACTCGGTCTCCGACAGCGGCACCCAGAACGACTTGCTGACCATGCCCGCCAGCTCCACGGCTCTCGAGAAGTCCACGCCCTCGACCTCGAAGCGCACCGGGCGCGAGCTGAAGGATTGATCGAACGTGGCCCCGATGCCGAAGCTGCGCGCGATCATCTCGTAGAGGCCGCGGGTGTCGCCGCGATAGTGGAAGTCCTGGCGGCCGGGTCGCGGTAGCAGGTCAACGGGATCGGAGCGTTCGACCAGGCTCAGTCCCGGCGAGAGCCGGGGCGCGGCGTCCCCCAGCGCGTCCCTCAGCCGCTGCTCGGCGAACCCGTTGGCGGCATCGAGTTCGAGAGCGGCGCGGAACTCGGCCACCGCTTCCACCTGGCGCCCGCCGGCCAGCAGACGGTTGCCGCTCTCAATATGCTCCTGGGCCAGCGCCGCGCGGGCCAACTCCCGCGCATTGGCGTAATCGACGTTGCCGGGGACAAGCTGGACAGCCTCGGTGAACTCCTCGTAGGCGCGGGCGAGATCCTTCTCGCGCAGCTTCATACCCTGCCAGTAGACAGAGGAGGCGCGCCTCAAGTCCTTGGCGGGCGCATCGCAGTTATTGGCCTCGATGCTGCACGGGACC
>JAHFUA010000014.1:23976-35073 GCA_023265315.1 Acidobacteriota bacterium
GCGCCAGGCACACCGCCGCCGGCCACCACGCGCGGAAGATCCCGTTCCGGGCAGGAGCTCGCATGAACATGAATAAGGGATTTTACTCCGATTGAGTCATTGGGCCATTGAGCCGTGTCCTGTTTACTCGGACGCCATTACGCCCCCCTCCCCTGCCCTCCAGCAGAATCAATCGCTTAGGCGGGGTGATCCGATGAGATCCCATCGCGATCCGATCAAACAAAGGACTTACCCGCAAAATCCGATTCTCAAAGGACTTAAGTGCGCTTTTTCCGCCTTTTTGGGCTTGATGTCAAAGAGCGTTGATTCGTCCAAGTTATCTTTCTAGATAATAGGGCTGTGAAACGACCTGCGCCGGGAACCCATAGAAGCCTCGGCTCTATTTCAATACGCTATTCATTGCGTCAGCATGATAGCACGGAAACGGAGCGCGTCAAGAAGAATCGGCACGCGGCGCGGAGCGATTCGGCAGGCCGGTTTTCGAGAGTCGCGGCTTCCGGCGCCCCCCGGGTTCTGTGTCAGTACAGCGGGTTTTGCTGTACCCTCCTAGTGCTGTCATCCTGAGCGCGCCGTAGTTGCGCGCGAAGGATCTTGAGGATGTTGGAAGGGAGATCGCCGTCAATGTGGGCACAAAAAGGCTATTTCGTCTACATCATGAGCAGCCAGCGTCGCGTGCTATATATCGGCGTCACCAACAACCTCGTGCGACGCGCCTTTCAGCACAAGACGGGAGCCCTCGAAGGATTCAGCAGCAAATACAAGGTCACTCAACTCGTGTACTACGAAAGCTTCGACGATGTTCGCAACGCCATCCACCGCGAAAAGAAATCAAGGGCTGGGTTAGGCGCAAGAAGATTGAGCTCATTGAAAGCGTCAACCCCAAGTGGAAGGACTTGAGCCTCGGTTGGTACAACCCGCAGTCGGATGAAAAGCTCCGGAAGATCTTCGCCTCAAGAAACCGCATGGGCCCGAAAGGCGCCCTCTAGATTCTTCGCTTCGCTCAGAATGACATAATCCCCGCTGCGCGCTATCCGTGCAAGTCGCAGGCGGCTCGTCCGGAACCGTTGAATGGCATTTGAGGGCCCAGTGCCGAAGCTGTCGAGCCGGTCGCCGAGGCGGGAGTGAGACAATCTGATCCGAATAATCGCCCCCGGTGAAACGAACTGGTGCGAGGCATAACTTGCGAGTGGCCGACAACACGTCCCCAACCGGCCCGAGCGCCGGTTGCGCGTGTGAGCGTGGGGAATGCGTTTGTGTCGAGGGGGCTGTGAGCACCACGGAAGCACGCAGACCCGGAGAACCGAAAAACAGGCGGCCTCTGCGTCTCCGCGCCGGTGGCTACTTAGGAAGGGAGTAAGTGCCGGTGCAGGTCCAGTTCGCGGCCCCGTCCGCAGCCCCCGTTCCGGTGCAGGTGCCGCTGCCCTTGATCCCTTTGAACTTGCCGGTTCCGCCGGTGATCTGCCTTGTCGGAACCAGACTGTATCTGGCCGTTCTTGAGGGTGGCCGTGATCTGATAGGTGGAGTGGACCTTGTCTCCGTTGGCCATGGTCTCGACGAAAACGCCGTGGCCCTTGAAACTGTTGCCGGTGACTTCGGCAAACTCCGTGCCGGTGCCCACCTTCTCTTTCACCCCCGCGATTTCGCCCTTGGTGGAGGTGCACTTGATCTGGTCGATCGCGTAGGCGTGGTTGGGCTGATCTCCGACCTCGATGCTTTGCCCCATGGCCGGTTTTCCGCACGCCCATCCGTTCGCCACCTTGCCCTGCGCCAAAGCCACGGTAGCGCACAGGCACACCAGGCCCACTACCAATACTGGCTTGCGCATCCTTCCTCCTGTTGAGAAGTTGACAGCGGGAACGAACTATGCGCCTGCCCGTAGGTCGTCGCGAGGCTTTTCTTTCAGTCCCGGTTAATGCCCCCGCAAACGAAATCTACAAAACTGCAAAATTGTGGTTCCTGACGAGACGGTTCGTGTACACTTCCGCGACCCCGAGGATGCCAAAATTGAAATGGTGGCTCGATTACGTGAGGATGAAAAACATGAACAGAAAGTTGTGGAGAGTTTTTGCAGGGCTGTGCGCGCTCGCGATGTCCGCCGTCTGGACCGGGCCCGCACGCGCGCAGATGTCAGAGGTTAAAGAAAAACCGCCGATGTACTCGTACGTCGGGTTTTGGAATATTCCCCGCGCGCAGTGGGGAGAGATGGCAAAGGCCAACGCGGCTGACCAGAAAATCCTGGACAAGGCCATCGCCAACGGGACAATTGTGGGATACGGCAACGATGTCAATTTGGTTCACCAGCCCGACGGCGAAACGCACGACGATTGGTGGTCGGCAATGTCCATGGCCGGGGTGCTCAACGTGCTGGACCAGTTCTACAAGTCCGGCGCTTCCACTACTCCCGTCCTGGTCAGTGCCACGAAACACTGGGACAGCATTTTCGTCAGCCGGCACTACAACTGGCATTCCGGCTCGTGGAAGGATGCGTACACGCACGGGTCGTACTATAAATTAAAGCCGGATGCGCCGAACGACGCGGTGGAGACGCTCAGCAAGAACTTGATCGTGCCGCTGATGGAGAAACTGCTCGCCGAGGGCACGATTCACGAGTACGAAGTCGACACTGAAGCCATCCACACCGAAACGCCCGGCACGTTTTGGATTTTTTACATCTCCGCGAACGCGGAAGGCCTGGACAAGGTCAATGCGGCACTGCGGGAGGCCCTGAAGGCGAACCCGCTAGGCGGCCCGGCATTTGGTTCCATGGTGGACTTCACCGCGCACCGCGATTATCTGGCTCGCACGAACGCCACGTACAAATAGTTCCCCGCCTTGCCTTCCCGGTTCGCGAGCGACCCGAGCTTTGTGGCGCCGCTCGCGAGCCGGCCAGAAAACTCAAACTGATCCACTACCGCGAGGGGATAGCGGGGAAGGCGGGCCGGCGTGCCCTAACGACCGCATTCGCCGCCGGCGGTCCACTTGGAAGTGCGTGCAGCTTCCCGGAGATGTGACATGTCGGCGGTGGTAGAGCGCTCCCGTATCACGGACTACCCGGAAGTAAATCCGAAGCCGTTTGTGAGATAGCCTCCTAATGACTCAACTCCAGCAGCACGGTGCAGCAGGCAACGCACAAATCCGGCCGGTGCGACTTGAGTTCTTGCAGGCTGAAAATGCCGGTGGCCACGGCGATGACGGGCACGCTCGCCGCGCGCGCGGCCTGGATATCGGACGGGGTATCGCCCACCACGTAGACGGCGGCCGCACTCCCTAACCGCCGCTGCGCCTCATCCACACCCCAGCGGATGATGTCGGCGCGCAGCTCCCGCCGGTCGCTGAACGAGCCAAAGGCGAAGAACGGCCGCAGGCCGCTGGCCTCCAGCTTCTTCCACGCGATTGTCTCCAAGTTCCCGGAAGCGACGGCCAGGAGCTTGCCGGCCGCATCGAGCCGCCTCAGCAGCTCTTTCACCGACGGGCACAGCTCAGGCCGCATGCCGGCCGCGTTGCGCTCCACTTCCGCGCACATGGCGGCGGTCATCAGCGGCAGCTTGGCGTCGATCTCCGCATCCGATACGCCCTGCCGCCGCAGCACCGCGCGGATGATCCCCAGATCGGTGTTGCCGTGCAGGGGCACCCGGTCGATCTTCGACGACACGCCGAAGAACTGCCGCACCGCGTTGTGGAAGGCGTTGTAGTGAACACCATCGCGGCTGTTGAGCAAGGTGCCGTCGATGTCGAACAGGTAAGCATCGGCGGCGTCCCAGCGGAAGCCGGGAGCTTTCGCCAGAGGAATGCGGGCATCGATCGGAGAATCGGCACTCACTGGCGCAGCACGAGGCGTTCGATGGCCGTCGCCCGCCCGCTCTGCTGGTCGCAGTCGATGACCACGGCCGAGAAGCGCACGTCGCCCGTGGCCGGATCGAAGCGCATGGGCATGTTGGTGAGGAAGCGCTGCAACACCTGCTCCTTCTCCACCCCGATGATGCCGTCGTAAGGCCCGGTCATGCCCACGTCGGTTAGATAAGCGGTGCCTCCGGGCAGGACGCGCTCGTCGGCGGTGGGGACATGAGTGTGCGTGCCCAGCACGGCGGTCACGCGGCCGTCCAGGTACCAGCCCATGGCAATTTTCTCGCTGGTGGCTTCGGCGTGCATGTCCACCAGGATCACCTTGGCGCGGATGTTCTTGAGCAGCGCGTCGGCGGTGCGGAAAGGATCGTCGTTGTCCACCATGAAGACGCGCCCCTGCAGGTTGATGACGGCGAAGGGCGTGCCTTTCCTGGTCTCGCCTTCGTACCAGCCCAGGCCGGGCGTACCCGCGGGATAGTTCGCGGGACGCAGCACGCGGCGGGCGTTGCTGCCGTTGCGCTCGGCGGAGCGGAAATAATCGAGGATCTCGCGCTTGTCCCAGACGTGATTGCCGCTGGTGATGACGTCGATCCCCAGGCCAAGGAATTCTTCGGCGAGCGAAGGAGTGAGTCCGAAACCGGCAGCGGCGTTCTCGCCGTTGGCTACCACCAGCTCGACCGAGCGGGTGGCCACCACGTCGGCCAGGTGGGCGCGCACGATCTCGCGCCCCGGCCGCCCGAAGATGTCACCCACGAACAGAATGCGCACGCGCTCTCCCCTTGCGATGGTACCACGCCCTTCGCAACCAGACCGTCGCCGGAGTAGGGGTCCCCTTCGACTTCGCTCAGGGCAGGCCTCGACTCGGGCTTGCGCCCTCGCTCGGGATGACATTCAGAGCTTTTATGTTCATCCGCCCCTCGGCTTCGCTCGGGGCAGGCTATCCGCGGCGAACAAGTTATCGCGCCAGCTCCGCCGTCTTCAGGAAATCGTAATTCCCCGCCGAGGAGAGTTCGAGGTTGCGCACCCGCCTGGAGTGCACCAGCACGTTGTCGAAATACCACAGGTTGACGTAGGGCAGCTCCTCGGCCACGATGCGCTGGATCTCGTCGTAGTCGCGCTTGCGGCGCTCGCGGTCTACGGTGCGGCGGGCATCGTCGATCAACTGGTCCACCCGCGGGTTCGAGTAATAGCCGCGGTTGCCGCGCTTGGGCGGAAAGCTCCTGGACGAAAAGACATGCTCGAAGATGTCGGGGTCTTCGTTGCCGCCCACCCAGCGCAGGGAGAAGAGCTGGAACGCGCCCTTCTGCACGTCGGAGTAGAAGGTGGCGAACTCGAAGGTGCGGATGTCGAGCGCGATGCCCACTTCCCGGAGCTGCTGTTGCAGCACCGCCGCCATCAGGCGCGTGGACTCCTCGGTCGAAGTCTTCATGGTCAAGTGAAAGCGGGCGCCGTTGCGCTCGGGGTAGCCGGCGGCGTCCAGCAACTGGCGGGCGCGCGCCGGATCGTGCGCGTAGGTGCGCACGTCGCCGTCGTAGGCCCAGTGCTCGGGCGGAAGCACGCTGGAGGCGGGCCGCGCCATGTCGCGCCACAGATAGTGGATCATCGGCCCGCGGTCGAGGCCGTAGGCGATGGCCTGCCGCACCCGCACATCCTTCAGAATCGGATCGCGCAGGTTGAACGCCAGGTAGGCATAGGTGGTTCCCGGCGAGCGCATGACCTGGAGCTGCTTCTGCCGCTCGATGGCGACCACCATGTCGGCGGTGAGGGCGTTGATCTCCAGATCGGCGCTGCCCTTGCGCAGCTCCAGCGCGCGGGTGGTCGTGTCCGGCACCACGGCGAAGCGCACCCGCTCGACCCGCGGCGGCGTCCCCCAGTACGTGGGGTTGCGCTCGATCACTACTTCTTTGTCCTGCTCCAGCCGCACCAGGCGGAAAGGCCCCGAGCCGATCAGATGCTGGTTAAAATCGGCGCCGCTGCCCGCGGGCACAATGCCGATGGCCGGGTTCGACACGTTCCACAGCAGCGGCGAGTAGGGCTCCTTGAGATGGAAAATGACGGTCGCGTCGTCAGACGCGTCGATGCGCTCGACCAGGCGGTAGGAACCGGCTTTCGGCGTGAGCACCGCTCCCGTGAGGATGGAGTCGAAGGTCCACTTGACGTCGCGGGCGGTGAGCGGGCGGCCATCGCTGAAGCGCACCCCCGGGCGCAGGTGGAAGACGTAGGTCAGGGGATCGGGGATCTCCCAGCGCTCGGCCAGGCCGGGCGTCAGGTTGAAGCGCTCGTCGCGGTTTACCAGGCCGTCGAAGAGCAAGGCGTCGAGGCGTTCCGATTGCGCGTCGGTGCCTACGCGCGGATCAAGGTTCGCCGGACTCGACTCGATGATCATCACCAGCGTGTCCGTCGCGGGCTTGTTCGCACAACTGGACAACATCGGCACGACGACAAGAAGAATTAACCACAGAGGACACAGAGGACGTGTCGGAAACCAAAACCTCTGTGAATCTCTGTGTCCTCTGTGGTGGGCTTCTTTACCCATGGGAAATCTTCCCAAGGATGGCCGGCCGGCGCGCACCGGTTGCCGCCGGGATGTTCGACGACCGCCGGTGCCAGGTCTCATAGGCAAGCAACGCGAAGGCCACGGCTTCTTTGGCCACCGATGGGATGCCGAACTCGTCCGAAGAGCGCAATGCGAGTCCAAGTGGCTCGAGTTGGGCGCGGAGCATGTTCACGAGCGTACGGTTCTTCGCTCCTCCGCCAGAGATTACGTACTCGGAAGACCTGTGAAGGGGCACGGCTTTAGCCGTGCCGTAAGAGCCTGCGTGGATGCGGGCTTTAGCCCCTGAGGAAAGAAGCACGAATTTCTTCACCGCCTCGCCAATCGAACGTGCTGTCAGCGCCGTCGCTGTCGCCACCACGTCTTGTTTGCGCGCACGACCACAGCGGCGAAGAAAATCCGCCACGAACTCCCTGCCGAACTCCTCCCGGCCGGCGGCCTTGGGAGGCTTCCGCTGAAAAAATGGATGTTGAAGTAATACTTTAAGGACTGCCTCAAGCGGTTGGCCCTTCGCCGCCACCCGCCCGTCGCGGTCGTACGGCCTCGCGTAGAGACGCTCCATCACAGCGTCCACCACCATGTTCCCCGGGCCGGTGTCGAAGGCGATCACCTGCCCCGGCGATGCGCCGGCGGGGAGGGCGGTCAGGTTGGCAATGCCGCCCAGGTTTTGCACGATGCGGCCGACGCGAGCGTCGCGATAGATTAGGTAATCGAGGAACGGGACCAGAGGCGCACCCTTGCCCCCGGCTGCCATGTCCGCGGGACGGAAATCCGAAACCACCGGTGCACCCACGCGCGCGGCGATAACGGCGCCCTCGCCAGTTTGCCAGGTCGCCGCAATTCTCTTGCCCAGGCACGGCGCCGGTTCGCCCTGGTGGTAGAGAGTCTGGCCGTGACAGCCAACCAGCTCGACCTTCATCCCGAATCTTTTCTCGGTGGCGATCACGGCCGAGGCATAGAGTTCGCCCAGGAGAAAATTCAGCCGGGCGAGGTCGGCCACGCTGGCCCGTCCGGCATTCATGGCGGCGAGGACGGCCCGCCGCACTGGCGCGGGGTAGGGATACTCGTAGTGCGCCACGAGCTCAAAGCGAGTGTTGAAGCCGGCGCCGCTCACCTTGACCAGCGCCACGTTGATCCCGTCGGCGGAAGTGCCGCTCATCACCCCGGCGACGATCACAGCACCACCGCCCCCTTCTGCACCTGGGAGGCGAACTTCAGCATCTGCTCGCGCAGCTTGCGCACCGTCTGCGCAGAGGGCCGCGCTGCGCTGGGCTTCAATTCCTTCGACCTCTTCTTGAAAGCCATTACCCGCCGGGCGGCGGCCGCCACGTGGCGCGCGAATTTCGGGTCGTGCTCGGTCTCGCGCACCACCGCTTCGTAGGTCCGCCAGACATGCACCTCGTTATGGCAGACCAGGAACATGTCAGCGCCGGCGCGCAGGGTATCGACCGCGGCTTCGTCGATGGGCGCTGCCGTCTGCACGCCCCCCATCTCCAGATCGTCGGAGATCACCAGACCACGATAGCCAATCCTGCGGCGCAAAATGTCCGTTATCCACTCCGGCGAGAGCGAAGCCGGGATGCCGGTCCGAGTCACCGCCGGGTAGGCGGCGTGCGCCGCCATCACGAAGGCCATCTCCCGCCGCAGGACGCGGTAGGGGTAGAGGTCCTCGGCCCACAGGCGCTTCCAGGGCTTGGTGATGAACGGCAGCATCTCGTGGGTGTCGAGATTCGCCTCGCCGAGGCCGGGGAAATGCTTGCCGCAGCCCAGCACACGCGCCTCGCCGAGGCCCTTGAGGAATTCGCGCGCATAGATGACCGCCTGCTTGGGATCGTGGGAGACGGTACGCGAGGTGAGCACCGAGCGCGAGGCCGCGAAGCTCAGGTCGAGCACGGGGGCGAAATCGGTGTTGAAACCGAGTGCGCGAACTTCTTCCCCGATCAGGCGGCCGTGGGCGCGAAACAGTTTCCTGTCTTTGGTCGAGGCTACGGCCTCGGCCGAGGGCGCAGGCGCGATGGCGTTCTTAAGGCGATCGACGGTGCCGCCCTCCATGTCCACGCACAGGAACAGGGGCGTTTCCACGGTTTCACGGCAGGCGCGCAGGAGCTCCCAGGTCTGGCGCGCGTTGGTGATGTTGCGCGCGAACAGGATCACGCCCCCGGGCTTGAGCATGACCAGCATCTGGCGCAGGCCGGGCGTGGGCTCGGCGCCATCGAAACCCATGATGAGGAGCTGGCCGACTTGTTCGTGCAACGGTTTCATAATGGCCCGTATTGAGTTGTAACAACAGCAGATTCCTCGCAGGCTGAAGCCTGTTCGGAATGACAAGAGAATGAACCGCCTTACGGCACAGCTAAAAAGCAGTGCCCTTCCCAACAAGTCCGTCTCTGGCCGGCGACCGACGACTACTCCATCTGCTTCTTCAGCTCCGCCAGCAAGTTCAGCGCCTCGAGCGGCGTGAGCCCGTTCACGTCCGTCTGCTTGATGCGGTCCACGATCTTCTGCGTCAGCGGGGTGAAGATGGTCAACTGCGCCGCCGGCGGCGCCAGCTCGTCCGAGGCCAGGTGCGCCGTCACCGTGCGCTCTGATTCTTCGTGCTCGACCAGCACTTCCCTTGCCCGGGCGGTCACCTCGTTGGGCAGCCCGGCGAGCTTGGCGACTTCGATCCCGTAGCTGCGATCGGCCGCTCCCGGCTCCACCTTGCGCAGGAAGACGATCCCCCCCGCGCTCTCCTTCACCGAGACATGATAGTTCTTCACCCCCGACAATCGGCCGGCCAGCTCGGTCAGCTCGTGGTAGTGCGTGGCGAACAGGGTCTTGGCGCGCACCCGCGCGTGGATGTATTCGACCACCGCCCAGGCGAGGGCCAGTCCATCATACGTCGCCGTGCCGCGGCCGATCTCGTCCAGCAGGATGAGCGAGCGCGGGGTGGCCGTGTTGAGAATCGCCGCCGTCTCGGTCATCTCGACCATGAAGGTGGAGCGTCCGCGCGCCAGGTTGTCGCTGGCGCCGATGCGGGTGAAGATGCGGTCCACGATGCCCAGCCGCGCCGCTCGCGCCGGCACGAACGAGCCCATCTGCGCCAGCACCACGATCAGCGCCGCCTGCCGCAGGTAGGTGGACTTGCCTCCCATGTTGGGACCGGTCAGCACCAGGATGTTCTCGGTGGTCGCGTTCAGGAACAAGTCGTTGGGAACAAACCGTTCGTTCGACCGCATGAGTTCCTGCCGCTCGATCACCGGATGGCGACCGGCCAGAACCTCGACGTCCGCGCTGTCGTCGAACTGCGGACGGCAATAGGCGCGGTTGGCGGCCAGGTACGCAAAGGTGGCGAGCACATCGACTTCGGCCAGGGCCAGCGCCGATTGCCGCATGCGGCGGGCTTCTCCGGCGATGGCGGCGCGCAACTCGGCGAAGACGCGGCGCTCGATCTCGATGATCTTCTCCTGTGCCTCGAGGATCCTGGTCTCGTGCTCTTTGAGCTCGGGCGTGGTGAAGCGCTCGGCGTTGACCAGCGTTTGCTTGCGCTCGTAGTCGGCGGGCGCGAGGTGCAGGTTGGGCTTCGAGATCTCGATGTAGTAGCCAAAGATGCTGTTGAACTTGACTTTGAGCGAGCCGATGCCGGTGCGCTGGCGCTCGCGCTCTTCGATGCGCGCCAGGTACTGCTTGCTGTTGCGGCTGAGGTCGCGCAGCTCGTCGAGTGGCGCGTCCACGCCTGCGGCGATCACGCCGCCATCGGCGAAGGTCAGCGGAGGCTCGGGGACAATGGTGCGGTCCACGCGCTCGCGCAGTTCGGGCAGGTCGCCGAGCGAAGCAGCGAGCGCCTGCCAGCGCTCAGCCTGGAATCCGGCGAGCGCCGAACGCACTTTGGGGATCTTCGCCAGCGACGCCGAGAGCGCTAGCAAGTCGCGCGGGTTGGCGGTCTCGAGGGTGACGCGGCTCAACAGACGCTCGATATCGAGAATGCCGTCGAGCGCACGCCGCAACTCTTCGCGCGCGACCATCTCCTTCACCTGTGCCTCAACGGCATCCAGCCGCTGCTCGATCTGGGCGCGGTCAATGGCGGGCCGCAGCATCCAGGAGCGCAGCAGGCGCTTGCCCATGGGGGTGAGCGTCGAATCCATGCTGCGGAAGAGCGTGACCTCGTCGCCGGAGTTGGCGAACAGGGGCTCGGCCAGCTCCAGGTTGCGCACGGTGACGGCATCGAGCACCAGGCAATCCTGGCGCTCGTAGAAGCCGATGCGGTCCACGTGCTCGAGCGTGCCGCGCTGGGTGGAGCGGACGTAGTGCAGCACAGCGCCAGCCGCGGTCGCGGCCGCTGGACGGTTTGCCAGCCCGAAGCCCTCGAGCGACAGCACGCCAAAATGGTTCTCGACCAGCGGAATCGCGTAGTCGGGCGCAAACACCCAGTCGTCGAGGGGAGTTTCGGTAAACCCTGCCTCTGGCGGGGATTCCTTCTTACGGTCGAACAAGGGCAGCGACGACGCGAACAGCAGCTCGCGCGGACGGAGTTGCTGCAGCTCTTCCCAGACGCGGCGTGCGGCGTCTTCTCCGTGGAACTCGGTGGCGCGGAAGTCGCCGGTTGAGAGATCGAGGGCTGCGAATCCCGCGCGGTCGCCCATAGTGGCCACGGCAGCGAGGAAATTGTTCTCCTCAGATCCCAGCATGGAATCGGCGACCGTGCCCGGCGTCATCACGCG
>JAHFUA010000124.1 GCA_023265315.1 Acidobacteriota bacterium
ATGACCATTTGGCCTGAGGGCACGCGCTCGCGTGACGGCCGCCTGCTGCCGTTCAAGAAAGGCCCGTTCTATCTGGCGATGGAGAGCGGCGTGCCCATCGTGCCAATCACCGTGGTCGGCACGCACGAGATCTGGCCGAAGGGGGAATTCGCACTCCACCCGGGGACCGCGACCGTCATTTTCCACGAGCCTATCGAACCGGCGGCATACTCTTCGCAGGAAGACTTGATTGAGGCCGTGCGTGAGCGGATTCGCAGCGGGCTGGCGGAGAAATATCAGTAACGATGTAGCGTTCGTTCCGGAATGACAATTGAAACTTGTGGCACTGCTTCAGAGTGTCCACTGTCATTCTTCCGCCGAGCAAAGCCGGGGTCCCCATCACGCGCGGTGTTCGCGTGATGGGGTGGTGGAAGCGAGGCGGGAGAATCTGGGATAGCAGTCAACACCACCAGTTCGGGTGGTGCATGCGTTCTCGCCAGATCCTCCGCTCGCCTTCGGCTCGCGAAGGATGACAACCTCGAACAAACCAAAAAGCCAAGAGCTAAAAGCTAAAAGCCAGCCGCTAAATGCTGGGCTTCTTCTCGATCACGCGCGCGCTCAGCACCACACCATCGCGCCCGTCGTGCAGCTTGAGCGGGAACAGCAGCACGTTCCACACCCAGCGCGGATTTTTCACCGGCAAATGCGGCAGGCCGCGCGGGCTGCGTTCGACGTAAGTTTCGCGCGTCTCGGCCACCTTGCGGATGGTTCTCTTCCACCCGTCACCCAGCTCGGGGAACTGCTCGAACAGGTTCTTGCCCACGAACCAGGTGCGTTTCCGGTCGCACATGCTGGCAAAGGTGTCGTTGACGTACTGCCAGTTGCCCTCGCCGTCCACGATCTCCAGGGCCACGTCGTCGCCCATAGCCATGCTGATGCGCGAGTAGTAGAAATCGCGCGAGTCCACCACCACCGGCTTGCCGCGCTTTTTGGCTTCGAAGCTGCGCAGGGCCGCCAGCAGGTCGTCCACCGAACTGTAGCCCTTGAGCAAGTGCATGTCGGCGATGCCGCCGAAGCTGCGCTCCAGCGTGGCCGATAGAATGATGATGGGCACCTGCGGCCGCTTCTGCCGCAGGCTCTCGGCCACTTCCGTGCCAAACTTGCCCCGCCCCAGGTGGTAATCGAGCACCGCGATGTCGATCTCGTCCAGCTTGGACTCCGCTTCCTCCACCGAGGCGGCCGTGACCGATTCATAGCCGTGCTTCCGCAGGATGGTGGAGCGCAGCAGCAGGTTCTCCGGCAAGTCGTCGAGCAGCAACACCCGGATGGGCTTGCGCTCGGATTTGGGCGAGTCGTGCTTTTCGTCCGGCATGGGCACTTGCTAAAAGGCCACTCGGTGCTGGGTACTGGGCACTGGCTACTGGGTACTCGGTTTTATTCGATGCGTGCAGCATCCGGTAGCGGCTATTTCTATTTTACCGACTGATCCGCGGTGCGGGCGCGGACGGCTTTGGCGATCTCCGGCAGCCGCTGGAAGGCGGCCACGCAGCGCAGCCACTGTTTGTTGTCCATGGCAGGGTAGCCGCTGACCATCTTTCCATCCTCGACATCATTGGGAATGCCGCTTTGCGCCGTGGCCACCACGCCATCGCCGATGCGGCAGTGCCCGGCGATCCCCACCTGCCCGGCGAGGATCACGTTCTTGCCCACCTCGGTTGACCCGGCCAGTCCCACCTGCGCGCACAGCAGGCTGTCTTCGCCCACGGTCGAGCCGTGTCCTATTTGCACCAGGTTGTCGATCTTGGCCCCACGCTTGACGCGGGTCTCGCCCACGCTGGCGCGGTCCACGCAAGCGTTGGCCTGGACTTCCACGTCGTCCTCCAGCACCGCCGGCCCGGACTGCACGATCTTGTGCCACCCGCCCTGGGCATCCTTGGCGAAGCCGAAACCGTCGCCGCCAACCACCGCCCCGTTCTGCAGCACGACGTTGTCGCCCAGCCGGCAGTATTCGCGCACCACCGCGTGGGCATGTGCGAAGAAGTTGTTGCCGATCCGCGCTCCGCGATAGATGACCACTTGCGGCAGCATCACGCAGCCTTCGCCGATCTCGACATCCTCGTCGATGACTACGTATGCGTCAATATGCGCGCGCGGGCCGATGCGGGCGGAGTCGTGGATAACCGCCGTCGAGTGGATGCCGGGCGCGTAGCGCGGCGGGTGATAGAACAGCTCCAGCACCCGGGCGAACGCCAGGTAAGGATTGGCGCTGCGCAGCGTCGGCTTCGGAAGGGCAGGGAAGTCCTCAGCCACGATCAGGGCCGAGGCCTGTGTGGTCTTGGCCGCGCCGGCGTAGCGGGGATTGGCGACGAACGTCAGTTGTCCGGGGCCGGCCTGCTCGATGCCGGCGACGCCGGCGATCTCCAGGTCTTCGCCTTCGCGGCGAGCCTCTATCGCGGATGCAATCTGAGAAAGTTTCATTAGGGACCTCTAGGATGGGCTCGATTCTAAAGCATTCAGCAGTCAGCAATCAGCACTCAGGAGACGACACCATAGCTTTGTTCCTGAAATAGTGCTTGCAGCACTTATATGCTGCACGTGATCTCTTTGGATAGGGCGCTGAGTGCTGATTGCTGAGTGTTGAATGCTACTCCGTGAACATCGGCACCTGGCGGGAATCGGCGGCTGCCACGGCGCGCGGGCGGCGGCGGCGCGCTGCTGGTCCCCCGATCACGCCCAGCACTGTCAGCTCGGCCAGCGCGCTCCTGGGCACGAAGATGCGCTGCAGATTGCCGCGGCTGTCGGGAGGGTTGATGAGGAAGCCGTCTCGGGAGAGCTGTGTCAGGTCGTTGGGCATGAGCCCTTCCATCAGGTCGTTGTCCTTGAACTTCAGCCGTACCCACAATCCCTCGGTGCGCGGCCGGGTGGCGAAAGTCTTGCGCACCGAGGCGTCCACGTCCGCGAACTCGCGCACGAAGTACACGCCCTTGACGTCGGCCAGCTCGATGAGCACTACTTTGCCGGCGGTGTTCATCAGCTCCAGCTTGCCCTCGACCACGAAGCTGGCCGGCGCGACGTATCCCTGCATGGCATCGCGATCCATTTTGCGGACGATCACCTTCTTGTGGGTCGAGGATTTCAAATTGTGTTTCCTGAGACGTAGCAAGCTACGTCTCTACAGCGTCGGGCAGGGCGATTGTCGCATTTTTGCCGCTGCTTGCGCTGTTCGGCTGCTGCCTGTAGCCAAATTGTAAACCTTTGTGCTATGGTGTTTGGTTTGTGCGGGCCCTCGGAAGAGTTCAGCTAAGTCTATTGTCCGGAGTCACTTACATCTGGTTGCCCCAACCTGCTTCGGTCCCGCCCTGCGCCCGCGTGCAAAAGCGGGATACTGCAGGGGAGATCGTGGTGCGCCCTAATGCGCCGACACGGTAGCCCGACGTCGCGGAATGGCTGATTACATCTACATGATGGAGAGCCGGCTGACGCCGGACCAGCAGCGGGCGGCGGCCCTGGTGCAGGATCTGGCGCGCGCGCAGGAGATGAACGTTTACCTGACGGGCGGCGCCATCCGCGACATCATCAGCGGCTTTCCCATCCGCGACCTCGACTTCACCGTGCAGGGCAACGCGCTCAAGCTGCAGCGCGAACTGGAGAAGGCGGGCGCCGTCCTGCAGGGCGTGGACGAAGACCTGCGCTCGATGTACGTGCTGCTCCCCGGCAACGTGCGCTCCGAGATCGCCATGGCCCGCTCGGAGCGCTACGAGAAGCCGGGGCGGCCGCCGGAGATCTCCTCCGGCACCATCAGCGACGACCTCCGCCGCCGCGACTTCACCATCAACGCCATGGCGCTGTCGCTCAACCCCGGCTCCCGCGGTCTGCTGCTCGATCCCTTCAACGGCGTCGCCGACATCGAGGCCAAGCTCATCCGCATCCTGCACAACTATGCCTTCTACGAGGAACCCTCACGGCTCATCCGCGCCACGCGCTTCGCCACCCGCTTCCACTTCACGCTGGAGGAGCGCACCCAGGCTCGCTTCGACGCCGCGCGCGAAGGCAACTACATCGACAACCTCTCCGACCGCGCCGCCGGCTACGAGATCGAGCAGATCGCTTACGAGGACGATCCCCTGCACATCCTCCGCCTGTACGAGAAGGAAGGCTGGCTGAAGGTGCTCAACCCGCGCTGGTCCGCGAGCAAGGTGGACAGCGCGTCGCTGTCGCAGTTGCTCAAGACCAGGCAGCAGATGCAGGACCTGGGCTATACCCTGGATGCGGCGCCGGCGGTGATGTACTTTCTCACCCGTCGCCTGGGCGACCGCGACCGCGCCGCCATGCAGCGGCTGATGCCGCGCAAGAGCTTCGTCGAGACCTGGCGCAAGCTCGAAAACGACGCCAAAGAACTGGCCAAGCGCCTCACCAGCAAGGAGGCATCCACGCCGTCGCTGGCGTGGAAGCTGCTTTCGCAGGCGCAACCGAAGACCATCCTGTTCCTCGATACCACCACGCGACACCAGGGCGTGGCCCAGAAGATCCGCAACTTCTTCACCAAGTGGCGCCAGATGAAAGACAAGCTGCCGCTGCCGGAGATGGCCGAGCTGCACATCACGCCGGAGTTGCCGGTTTATCCCAAGCTGGCAGAAGATGCCTTTTATCTCTTGCTCGACGGCAAACTGCGTTCCCGCACCGAGACCCTGAAATTCCTGAAGCCGTTCGCGCCACCACCGCCGCCGCCGCCGCCGCCGCTCAGACGCGGACGCGGCGCCAAAGCCGCCGAAGCTGTGCCCGCCCCCGCCGATGCCAAGCGCGGCAAGAAGGGCAAGTCCGCGGAACCGGCTGCCGGGGCGGCTCCCCCCCAAGGGAAGCAGGCTGCCCAGAAGCAGGCTGCCCAGAAGCAGGCTGCCCCAGCCCCACCGGCCGCGAAGAAGGTTCCTACGAAACCCGCCCCAAAGAAAGCGCCAGGGACTCGTCCCAGGCCGCAACCGCGCAAGAAATCCGCCGCGCGGAAGAAGAACTAAACCATGCGCGCCCTGGTGACCGGAGGCGCCGGCTTTCTGGGCTCGTATCTCTGCGAGGCGATGCTGGCGGAAGGCCACTTTGTGGTGGCCGCGGACAACCTTCTGACCGGGCGCGCAAGCAACCTCGCACATCTCGCGCGCGAACCTCGCTTCGAACTGCGCCAGCTCGACATCATCCAGCCCTTCGACGCGGGCCCGGTGGACTTCGTCTTCCACTTCGCCAGTCCCGCCAGCCCGGTGGACTACATGGCCCACGGCGTGGAGACGCTCCAGGTCGGCTCGCTGGGCACCTTCCACGCCCTCGATGTCGCCCGCCGGTACGGCGCCAAGTTCTTCCTGGCCTCGACCTCGGAGTGTTACGGCGATCCGCTGGAACATCCGCAGAAGGAAACCTATTGGGGCAACGTGAATCCGGTGGGCCCGCGCTCGGTCTATGACGAAGCCAAGCGCTTCGCCGAGGCCGCCACCATGGCCTACCATCGCTACTACAAGCTGGATACCCGCATCGTGCGCATATTCAACACCTACGGCCCGCGCATGCAGCTCAACGACGGCCGCGTGATCCCCAACTTCATGAAGCAGGCGCTCAGCGGCCAGGACCTCACGGTGTACGGCGATGGCAGCCAGACCCGCAGCTTCTGCTACGTCACCGACGAGATCGAAGGCATTCTGCGCCTGGCGCGCTCGCAGGAGCACCAGCCCGTCAACATCGGTAACCCCAACGAGTTTACCGTGCTGGAGTGCGCCCGGCGGGTGCTCGCCGTCACCGGATCGAACGGCAAGCTGCGCTTCGAGCCTTTGCCGCAGGACGATCCCAAGCAACGCCGGCCCGACATCTCGCGGGCGCGCACCTTGCTCGGCTGGGAACCGAAGACCGACCTCGAGACCGGACTCAAGTTGTCACTGGATTACTTCCGCCAGGCGGTTGCAGCGGAGGCGGGATAAGTCGGTTCGGAGGGCGCAGCTTCAGCTGCGCCGTCAAGCTGCCTCAAATTAGGATTGTCATCCTGAGGAAGCGCGACTGAGGCGCTGCCGAAGGAGCGCGACGAAGGACCTGCTTTTGAAACAAACCGTCACACGCCGCGCCTGCCCTCTCTGCGGATCTGACAATGCTTCGCAACCACCCCACCGCTACTCCCAGCCACCGTGGCTGCTGAAGCGCTGCTCCCAGTGCGGGATGGTGTACCTGGAAAATCCCGTCGAGTATCCAGCTCTCGCGGACGAAATGGCGTGGGAGAAGACGTTCTCAGCGGAGTCGGAGACCCGCCGGCGTCGCAACCCCATCCTCTACCGCGCCGCCCGCGCCCCCAAGGCGGTGTGGCAGCGCCTGCTCCGGCGCGACAAGCTGGTTTCCTGGGCGCGGCGCTACTTTGTTCCCGGATCGGTGCTGGATGTGGGCTGCGCCGGTGGACACACGCTGGAGCGGCTTCCGCGCCAGTTCGTTCCTTACGGGATCGAGATCTCAGCCGAGCTCAGCCGCCTGGCGCAGGAGCGTTGTGCGCCGCGCGGCGGCCGCGCGGTCCAAGGTGACGCTCTCTCCGCCTTGCGCCAGTTCGATGCCGGCTTCTTCACCGGCGTGATCATGACCAGCTTTCTCGAGCACGAGAGCGAGCCGCGCGCCGTGCTCGCCGCCACCGCCCGGGCGATGCATGCGGAGGCGTGCCTCATCGTCAAGGTGCCGAACTTTGCCTCGTGGAACCGCGCCGTGCGGGGCGTGCGTTGGTGCGGCTTCCGCTTTCCCGAGCACGTGAACTACTTCACCCCGAAGCGGCTGGGCGCGCTGGTCGCCGGAGCAGGCTTCCGGGTGCTGCGCTTCGGTATCTTCGACCGCTTTCCCAGCAGCGACAATATGTGGCTCGTCGCCCGGCGGAACCCGTAGCGGCGGCGCGGCGCGGCGGACGCCGGCGCTTTGTTATAATTCACGATTCGGCGAACGAACCATATCTTCATGAGCATGCGGACTGATTGGAAGGGAGCCGTTGTCGTCGCCCTGGCTCTTGCCCTTCTGGTTCTGGTTTCTTGTGGCGGAGGCGGCGGCAACGGTCCTACGACCAGTGGTCTGAGCAAGCGCGCCTTCGTCTCCGACGACTTCGACGGCACCTTGCACATCGAGGATGCGCAGAACGACGTTGAGTCTTTCTTCAGGATTTCCACCGGCAGCCAGCCCGGCGCCATGGCGCTCTCACCTGACAAGTCGATCACCCTGGTGTTCAACGCGGGACAGGCATCGCTGGCCGTGGTCGCCAACTCCACCGAATCGCTCCTGGGGAGCATCTTTTTGCCCAACCTCAGCACCAGTTATGTCTCCATGTCCGACAACACCGTGGGCTTCGTGGCCGTGCCCAATTGCCCGCCAACTTCCTGTAGCGGAAACTCCAACGTCGTAGATGTGGTGAACCTGGCCACCACCTTCAACGTGACCGGCGTCGTTCCCGTCGCGAACGTGGCCCGCACGCTGGTGCTGGCCCCCCCTCCCGCGCAGGCCAAGTTGCTGGTTTTCAGCGGTGCTGCCGACCACCAAGACACGCTGACGGTGATCGACACTGCCGCGGCCAAGGGCGCGACGCCGGCAACAGCGGCGACGCAGCTCGGTCCGGATCCGGCGTTCTACGATCGCCCGGTGTCGGCCGTCTTTTCCAGTGACGGCGCGAAAGCCTACATCCTCAACTGCGGCCCAGAGTGCGGGGGCACGACCGCCAGCGTCACCGTGCTCGATATGACCGTGAGCCCGCCAGCGCCGGTAGCCAACGTTCCGCTTCCGGCCGCCAGTGTCGGTCTGCTTAGTGGGAACAAGCTGTCCGTGGCCGGCACGCCATCGGGTGCGCCGGGCTCGCTCGCCGGGCGGCTCTCGGTGCTGGACACCACGGCGCTGGCGCCGCCCGCCAGTTCCGTGCCCATCAGTGACGGGTTCCATAACCACATGGAGCTGGCCAGCAACAACAAGCTTTTCGTTGGCGCCATTACCTGCAGTGCCGGCTGCCTCACCATCTTCGACACCAGTCAGAACAGCGCCGTCGTCGACAGCAACACCGGCGATGTTACCGGGATCGCTCCCATCGGCGGGCGTAATGTGGTGTACGTGGTCGAGGACCTGGTCGCGGGCGCCTTCCAGGGCAAGGGCGAGTTGCGCATCTATGACACCACCACCAATGCGCTCACGCCCACACAGATTGACGTGGTCGGCAAAGCCGTGGACGTGAAGTACGTGGACAAGTAGACGACTGCCGGCTACTACTTCCCCGGCTCCAGCCGCAACTGGTGCCGCTTCGCCCGCTCCACCGCCCCATCGCTGAAAGGAAAAACGAAGCTGCGGCCTTCCATCCAGGCCTGCCACTGGTCCAGGTAGTGCGGGCCGAGGATCTGCCCGGATTGGCCGGTCACGATGTTCATGGTGCTGGCGTCGAGGTTGGAGAAGTCCACGGTCATGCGCTCGGAAGGTGCCTGCTGATACGCGTGGGCCTCGCCGTGCCCCATCTGCTTGACGGTGTAGCCGTCGCCCGCAGCTTGGTAGCGTCCCGGCCCAGCCCAGCGTCGCAGCACCGGGACTCCGCCCAGGACGGGATGCTCGAGCCGGAAGGGACGCGCCTTTCCCCAGGTCCAAGAACCAAGTGATTTGGGCGCCTCGGGACTGGTGACCACGGCTTCCACGGCGGCGGCGAGCAGCTCGTCATAGTTCGCGTAGTTGGCGGGCAGCCAGCGCGGCGGCTGCCGCAGCAGAATATTCTCCAGCGCCACCGACTGCATGCCCCAGTGGTAGAGCTTGTAGTCGGCGCCCAGCCTGGGTTCGAGCAGCATGCGCCAGAGCTGGGTGCGCGTCAGCACGGCGAGCGGCGCGGCCGCCGAATCCACCGTGACCAGGCCGTCCCAGGAGCGCATCAGGTCGGCGGCGGCGCGGGCTCGCACGGAAGGATTCTTGGCGTGGTCGAGGGCATACACGAAGCGCTCGGCGCAGAAGTGGTCGAATTCCGACTCCACGTCCATTTCCAGCGCCAGCATGTCCTCGGGCGCGAATTGCCTTCCGGACTGCAAGACGCGGTAGATGCGCTCGGTGCGGTAGGGCGCCATCCACTCGCTGCTCAACAGATAGGGATAACCGTCGGGCGTGATGCGCGCGTTGGCGGTGGCGATGATCCCCGACGGCGGATCGAAGACGCTGGGCAGCTTCTCGAACGGCACCACGCCAGTCCATTCGTGGGCGTTGTCGCTGCCGGCGACCGGCACATCGTTGGTCGCCGAGGCGCGCAGCGGGATGCGTCCCTCGGCCTGATAGCCGATGTGGCCGTCCACGTCAGCATACACGAAATTCAACGAAGGGCCGCCCATCCGGGAGAGCGCCTGCCGGAACTCCTCCCAGGTCTGCGCCGAATCCAGCTCGAAAAAGGGATAACTCACGAACGCCGGATCGTTGAGCGGCGCCCACTGGAGCGCCAGCCTGCGGGTCTCGCCCGAGATAAGGTCGCTGATCACCGGCCCGTGGCGCGTGACGACCACGTCGAGCGCAACATCGGGCTGGCCTTTGACGTGGATGGTCTCGTGGCGGATCTCCGGCTTTTTCCAGCCTTCGGGGGTCTGGTATTCGCCCTGCGCGTTGAAGGTCTCAATGAAGAGGTTCTCGACGTCGGCGCCGAGATTGGTGGCGCCCCAGGCGATGCGCTGGTTGTGCCCGACCAGCACGAACGGCAGCCCGGGCAAGGTGAATCCTGCCACATCGAAGGGCGGCGCGCTCGAGGAGGCAGCCATGATCTGCAACTGGGCTTCGTACCACAGGCTCGGCATCTGCTGCATCAGGTGCATGTCGTTGGAGAGCAGCGGCTTGCCGGACACCGTATGCGCTCCGGAGACTACCCAGTTGTTGGAGCCGCCGGGGAGCGCGGTGGAAAACCAATCACCGGGATCAAACGAGGCTGATTCCAGCGACGTGCGCACCAAAGGAGGCGGTTCGGGCTGGTCATCATCCTCTTCCTCGGAAGGTTCCTCGCCCAAGGGTTTGGCTTCCGTCCCCGGAGGATGGTCGTGCAACGAAGAGTTGGGATAGAGGTCGGCCGTCAATTCCGGGC
>JAHFUA010000015.1:0-16710 GCA_023265315.1 Acidobacteriota bacterium
CCGCGCGTGGTCAGCGCAGGGGAGCCGATGCGGATGCCGCTCGGCTTCAGCGGCGGGTTGGTGTCGAAGGGGATGGCGTTCTTGTTGACCGTAATCCCGGCCTCGCCCAGAGCCTTCTCTGCCTCGCTGCCCAGCATGCCCTTGGCGAAGACGTCCACCAGCATGAGGTGCGTGTCGGTGCCGCCGGAAATGATGCGGAAGCCTTCGGTCGCGAGCGTCTCGGCCAGCACCTTGGCATTGGCCACCACCTGGCGGGCGTAGTCGCGGAAGTCAGGCTGCATGGCTTCGTGGAAACAGACGGCCTTGGCAGCAATCATGTGCACCAGCGGCCCGCCCTGCATGCCGGGGAAGACGGTCTTGTCCACGGCCTGGGCGTAGTCGGACTTGCACAGGATCATGGCCGAGCGTGGACCGCGCAGCGTCTTGTGGGTGGTCGAGGTGACGATCTGCGCGTGCGGCACGGGCGAGGGGTGCGCGCCGCCGGCGACGAGGCCGGCAAAGTGCGCCATGTCCACCAGGTAGATGGCCCCGACCTTGTCGGCGATCTGGCGCATGCGCACGAAATCGATGATTCGCGGGTAGGCGCTGCCGCCGCCGATGATCAGCTTCGGGCGCTCTTTCTCCGCCAGCTTTTCCAGATCATCGTAGTCGATGGTCTCGGTCTCGCGGGTGACGCCGTAGGGCACGATGCGATAGGTCTTGCCGGAAAAATTCAAAGGGTGCCCATGGCTGAGGTGGCCGCCGTGCGCTAGGTTCAAACCCAGTACGGTGTCGCCCGGCTGCAGCACCGCCGCGTAGGCCGCCATGTTGGCCTGGGTTCCGGCGTGCGGCTGCACGTTGGCATGCTCGGCGCCGAAGAGCTGCTTGGCGCGATCGCGCGCCAAGTTCTCCACGATGTCGGTGAATTCGCAACCGCCGTAGTAGCGCTTGCCGGGATAGCCTTCGGCGTACTTGTTGGTGAACACCGAGCCCATGGCTTCCAGCACCGCCTCGCTGACGAAATTCTCCGAGGCGATCAGCTCCAGCCCTTCGTGCTGGCGGCGGACTTCGTTGTCGATAGCGGCAGCGGTCTCCGGGTCGGCTTCCGCTACGGGTCGGGACATCCAATCGCTGTATTTGGTCATGACAGTTTGCCCTGTGCGCCGCTTAGGCCACGTGCGGCGGCGCTTTCTTATAAATGTCGGCGTTGAGCAGTTCCATATTCATCTGCGGCGCGACCAGCGGCTGGAAACCGAACTTAGCGTAGAGCCGCGGCTCCTGCGCGATCAGCATCCAGCGGCGCAGGCCCTGCAGGTCAGGATGGCGCAAGATGCATTCCATCAGCCAGCTTCCCAGGCCCTTGCCCCGGTATTCCTCCAGGATGTAATCGTCGCAGAGGTAGGCATAGGTGGCGAAGTCGCTGATCACCCGGCCGAAGCCGATCTGCTTCTGGCCATCGTAAACCCCGAAGCACAACGAATTCGCAAGGGCGCGCGCCACCGTCTCCTTGGAAATGCCGTCGGCCCACCAGGAGCGGGTGAGGAACGCATGGATGGCGCTCACGTCGAGCCGGCTGGGATCGGTGCTGATGAGGAACTGTTCCTTGTGGAATTCCTGGATCTTGCCGGATGGTGCCGTCATGTTCTACCTCCGGGCAGGCACAGGATCAGGCCTGATGCGCCTGCTCCTGCTGTTCGATGTCCATGATCTTCTGTACGCGGCGCTCGTGGCGGCCTCCCGCGAACGGTGTGTGCAGGAACTTCTCGACCGCCTGGATGGCGGTCCACTCGTCCAGCACGCGCGCGCCGACGGTCACCACGTTGGCGTTGTTGTGCTCGCGCGCCATTTGCGCCTCATACATGTTGGTGACGTGGGCCGCGCGCACGCCCGCCACTTTGTTGGCGGCGATGGACATTCCGATGCCGCTGCCGCAGACCAACACCCCCAGATCGGCATCTTTCCTGGCAACTTCCTCCCCTACCAAGCGGGCGAAATCGGGATAGTCCACCGAGTCGGTGGAATGGGTGCCCTTGTCGTGGACTTCGTTGCCTTCCTGCGCCAGCCGCTGCTTGATCTTCTCCTTCAGCTCGTAGCCGGCGTGGTCGGCGCCGATGGCGATCTTCATGGCACCCAATTCTACCCGAGAGCCGAGCCGCGGGCGAGGCACAGAACGGGGCCACACTAGCACTGCGCCGCGCGCGGGGGATGGCCCAATCGTTACTTGTACGCCAACAACCTTCCCACTGATAATCGGCCCTGAGATCCTCTGGTAACCAGGAGCCCGCATGTCAACCGGCACAGCAACCGCGTTCAAGCACATCCTGTTCGACACTTCCACCTATATCGCGCATATCACGCTCAATAACCCTCCGTACAACGTGCTGACCGTGCCGCTGATGCGGGAGACGGCGGAAGCGATCGAAAGCCTAAACGGCCGCGGCGACATCAAGGCCATCCTGCTGGATTCCTCGCAGCGGACCTTCTCCGCCGGCATCGGCCTGGAAGACTCGAAGGCCGACCGCGTGTTCTCGACCCTGGAGGCGTTCAACCGGGTCTTCGAAGCCATCCGCGAGATTTCCAAGCCATTGATTGTGGTGGTGAATGGTCCGGCCATCGGCGCGGGCTCGGAGTTGGTGGCGTTCGGCGATATGGTCATCGCCACCCCCAAAGCCAAGTTCGCGCAGCCGGAAGTGAAACTGGGAGTATTCCCGCCGTTCGCCGCCGTGATGCTGCCGCAGTTGATCGGGCCGAAGAAAACCTACGAGCTGATTTTGACCGGGGAGGCGCTTTCCGCGGATGAAGCTTTGGCGCTGGGCTTTGTCAACCGGGTGGTATCAGAGGACAAACTGAAGGAAACGGTCGACCAGGTGATCAGCAAGATCGGCGAATTCAGCGCCCCCGTGCTGGAGATGACCAAGCGCGTGATCTCCGGCTCCCTCGGCTTGCCGCTCGACAAGGCCATGCGGCAATCCCACAACATCTATCTCATCCAGTTGATGGACCTCGAGGACGTGCAGGAAGGCTTGCGCGCGGTGCTGGAGAAGAGAAAGCCGGTGTGGAAGAACAGATAGTTGCGAGTCACCAGTCGCCGGTCGCCAGTTCTCCAGGAATGCCCAAAATGCAGCAGGAGCCACCTCCAGTGGCGCCTTCAGCTTTTCAAGGTTTGCCGGTGTCTGACTACTGGCGACTGGCTACTTCTCGAAAGCACCCTCCAGGAATCTCGCGATATGCCACGCATCCAGGAACTTGAACGGTGTCTCGCCGCTGGTGTAATGGCCGCACGGCAAGACAGCGACCTTGTGATCGAGGTCCCGGCGGCGGAACGCGGCGATGATCTCGCGGGAGAGTTCGGGCGGAAAGGTCAGATCGTAGGTGGCGTAAACGAGCAGCGACTTCTTGGGCCGAGCCGCGAATTTTTCGAAATACGACATTGGGCTGATAGCCAGCCAGGCCTTGCGAAGGCGGTCGAGACCGATGTCGCGCTCGATCCCGGCGCGGATGTGGCGCGTCGACTGTCCGCTCCAGACCACGTCGGCGAAGAAGGTTGAGGCGTGGTTGAAAACGTTCACCTTCAGCCGCTCATCGTGCGCGCTGGCAATGAAGGCGTAGCAGGAGCCGAGGCTGGTGCCGACGACCCCCAGCCGCTGGTATCCGCGCGCCTGGAGCCAATCGAGGCAGGAGCGTGCATCAATAACGGCCTGGCGGCAGGCGTCGATAGTGCGCGCGATGTTGGAAGAGACAGCGTAGTCGGCGCGCTCGATCTCCGGCGGCTTGCGCAAGTCGTGGTACGGCAGGCTCAGGCGCAGCGCGGAGATCCCCAGCCAGTTGAAAATGCGGCATAGGCCGACGTGGCTTTCGGCATCGGCATTCCACTGCGGCAGCACGACGACCGCGCGGCTGCCGCGCGCCGGGAACCAGCCCGCCGTCACCAGGTTGTTCTCGGGGTATGGGGTTTCAACCGGCGAGGTGAACCGCAGGCAGTTTCCTTCCAGGCGGAAGTCGGGCGGTGTGTCATACGCGAAAAAGCGGTCGCTCTCAGAGACAATGCGGCGGTTGAGATCGTGCACGAAACTCTCGGCCTCCGCTCCGGCGAGGCCTTGCCATTCGCCGTCCACCAGCGGCCAGCCCGCGATCCACTCCAACCCCCACTCGAATGGACGGACGACACGATTGGTATCCCGCTCGGTGAGGCGGGTCTCCCAGTCGCACATCCATTGGCGGTAAAGGTGGCGCATGGACCATTTACAACCACAGAGGACGCGGAGGTCTTTATTGACTGATTGCCTCTGCGTCCTTGGCGCCCTCCGCGGTCTTCATTCTATTTGGTCTCAGCCGGTGTAGTTACGCGGGACGCGCTTGGAGATGTTGCACAGAATCTCGTAGGGAATGGTGCCGGCAAGGCGCGCGTGATCGGCGGCGGTGACGGAGCAGTGCTCGCTCTGGCCGAGGATGATGACCTCCGAGCCGATCTCGGCACCGGGGATCGCGGTGACATCAACCAACGTGATGTCCATGGAGACGTTACCCACGATGGGGGCGTATTGGTCGAGTACGATCACGCGGCCGCGTGAAGAAAGATGCCGGCTGAGCCCGTCGGCGTATCCCACAGGAAGAGCAGCGATGCGTGCCGGCGCCTGCGTGACGTAGGCGCCGCTGTAGCCGATCGCCTGGCCGGCGCCGACGTCGCGCAGAGAGAAAATCCGCGTCTTCCATGAAAGCACCGGGTGGAGGGGCAGATCGAAGGACTGGCCCTCTAGCACCGACGGCAGTTGATAGCCGTAGAGCGCAATCCCCGGGCGGACAAAATTCATCCACGTCTTGGGCCGAGTCGCGATGGCGGAGGTGTTGGCGATGTGCAGATAAGCCGGCACGAGGCCGCTCTCCTTCACCAGCGCGACCGCCCGCCCGAAGCGGGCCATCTGCGCGTCCACCTGCGGCGAATCGACGACCTCGGCCGAGGCCAGGTGGCTGAACAGGCCTTCAATCCTCACGTGTTTCGTGGCGCCCAGCATGGAGAGCAACTGCGGCAACTCCTCGAAGCTCGATCCCAGACGCGCCATGCCGGTGTCGACCTTCAGGTGCACGCGAACGGAGTCTTTGCGCAGCCGCTCGGCGGTCTGCTCCAGGCGCTCGATGTGTTCCCGCTGCCACACGGCGGGAGTCAGGTCGTTCTCCAGCACCAGCTCTTCATCGCCGCGCCAGAAACCGGTCATCAGCAGGATGCGCCCGGTGATGCCGCCATCGCGCAGCGCCAGGCCTTCATCCGTAGAAGTGACGCCGAACCACTTTGTGCCTTCCTGCTCCAGGGCGCGCGCGCACTCTACCGCGCCATGACCGTAGGCATGGGCCTTGACGACCGCGCACACAGTGGCCGCAGGCGCCACGAGATCGCGGATGGTCTGAAAGTTCTGGCGAAGGGTGGGAAGTGAAACCTCGGCCCAGGTAGGACGCAGATTCGCGCGCTCGACGGTCGCAGCGGAAACGGACATCGTCAGCCGATTATAAACAGTCGTGAGTCGCGGCTCACATCACCGACAACTGCAGCACGTCATCCGGGTGCTCGGCGCGCAGCATGTACCTGTAGGCGTGCAGCAGGGGCGGGAAGTAGATCAAGCCCTGCCGCGGATCGCTGCGAAAGCGCCACAGCACGCGCGGCGGCACCGGTTCATCCCAACTGGGATGGCGGAACCGTTCCACCAGCATGCGCCGGAGCTGGTCGGGATCGTTGGGCAGGTAGCAGGGCGGCAACACGCACCACGACATCTCGAGCAAAGCGCTGAAGACGCCGCGCTCGTGCAGGTCTAGGCCGGCCATCCATCGCGGCTGGAAAGGCATGAAGGGAAATACGCTCTTGGGGTAGTCACAGGCTATAGCGTGGTAAGCCGCGCGCATTTGCAACCTCCGCATTCGCGGAACAGCGGTTGTGGCTCAGAACTCGCTACCGGGATCGCTGCCGGCATCGCGTTCGTCCGCCAGAGTGTCGAATCGGGTGAAGTTCTTGCGAAAGGCCAGGCGAATGGTCCCGGTGGGCCCGTTGCGTTGCTTGCCGATGATCAGTTCGGCGATCCCGTCGAGATCGGGATCGTCTTTCTTGTAATACTCTTCGCGGAACAAGAACCCGACCACGTCGGCATCCTGCTCAATCGACCCCGACTCCCGCAGATCCGAGAGCTGCGGACGATGGTCGCCGCCGCGCGCTTCGGGTGCGCGGCTCAATTGCGAGACCGCAATCACCGGCACATGGAGTTCTTTGGCGAGCGCCTTCAGGCCGCGCGAGATGGCCGAGACCTCCTGGGTACGGTTCTCGAAACGCTTGCCGCCGACGGGCGTGGCCGCCATCAGTTGCAGGTAGTCGACCACCACCAAGTCCAGCACATTCTGTTGCTGTTGCTTGAGCCGGCGGGCTTTGGCGCGCATCTCGTGCACGCTGATGCCGGGCGTGTCGTCGATGAAGATGGGGGCATCGCTGAGCGAGTTGAGCGCCGACGCCAGCTTGCGGGTGTCGTCGCGAGTGACGAAGCCGCTGCTCATCTTGTAGGCGTCCACGCGCGCGTGGGAGAAAAGCAGGCGCCGCAGCAACGCCTCGCGCGACATTTCCAGCGAGAACACCGCCACCACTTTCTTGTCCAGCACCGCCACGTTCTCCGCGATGTTCATGGCAAAGGCGGTCTTGCCCATGGAGGGCCGCCCGGCCACGATGACCAGGTCGGCCCTTTGCAGGCCGCGCGTCTTCTCGTCGAAGACTTTGAAGTGGGTTTCCAGGCCGGTGATGTGGGCGCCGGGAGCGATCAGCGCGTCGGGTGAGCCGAAGGAATCCTGGACGATCTGGGGGATGGTCAGGAGGCCCCGGCCCAGGCGCTTGTCGGAGACCTGGAAGATGGCGGCTTCGGCCGCGTCCAGGATATCTTCCGCCGGCTCAGCCTGCTCAAGCGCACTGCTGATGGCAACATTGGCGGCATTAATGAGCCCGCGCAGCAGCGCCTTGTCGCGCACCATCCTGACATAGTGCTCGATCGACGGCCGGCGCGGCACGCCGTCGGTCAGCGAAGCCAGGTAGGCCACGCCGCCGATCGACTCCAGTTCCTTGTGCCGGCTGAGCTCTTCCTGAAGCGTGATGATGTCAATGGGACGCCCGGTGGCGTCCAGGTCCATCATCCGCGAGAAAATGCGGCGGTGGGAGTCGAGCGAGAAGTCGTCGGGGTGGAGCGATTCCGCCGCCTGGTTGTAGCTGTGCGCGTCGAGCAGGATGGCGCCCAGGATGGACCGCTCGGCGTCAATGGCGGAGGGCAGCCCGCGGTCGATGTTGTAATCAGTTGTCGCCAAGAGCCCGATTAATGTCAGGAGAGTCTTTGGAGAGTAGCCAAGCCTCCGAAAATCGTCATCCGCTGAATGTGCGAAACCCCTCTGGAAAAACATGCTGTAATCAAAAATTTGCGGAGAGAGAAATGCAGTCGCCCGCAGAGCGATTTGTTTCGCGGCGCGACCAGAAAGTGGAGCGCCAGGAAGCAAACGGATTGTGACACAGAAATTCTCTGTGGCGAAGGAAAAACGAATCTGGTGGGAATTGCGAAATCGAGGCGACATCAACGCCAAGACGCCGGATGCGCCGAGGCATTTCTCTGCGTCTCGGCGGTTTATTGTTTCATCCGCGGCGAAGAAGTCACAAAAACGAAGGGCGGCTTGCGCCAGCCACGCAAGCCGCCTCGTGAAGTGTGATGTGCTAAAGGTGCGCCACGACCCTTCCGGCTGTGGCGCTGCTCCTGCCTTCCCCTCCGTTCCTCCAACCAAGTCCGGTGAGTTCGCTCACTTGAGTCGGACCGGCCGACACGGTGGCGCCCCTTATGGCTGAGGCCCTGTCACAAATCCTCACCGATGGCAAGGCTTCGGACACGGCGCGCACTTGCGTGCGGGTTCTCCTCCAGCAGACGCCCAAGGCAGCGTGCGCTTTGCACATCGCACTCTGTCGTTGCGAGGCACTTTGCCCGAGGTGCCACTTTGGAACAAGGAGAAAGTAAATCGCGCCTGTGAAGAAGCTGTGGAGTTTGTGAGTTTCTTGTGGAAATAGAAGGAAAAGCGGGGCGGAAACTCAGCGTTTGCACCGGGTTGAGGTCAGTCCCGTTTATGGAAGAAAAAAACCGCCGAGACGCCGAACTCGCCGAGGGTTTTCGGTTTTTCCCCTCGGCTTGTCTCCGCTTCTCGGCGGTTAATCCCTAACCCCATCCATGAACGCCCGCAGTTTGCGGGACCGCGACGGATGACGCAGCTTGCGCAGTGCCTTGGCCTCGATTTGGCGGATGCGCTCACGGGTGACCGCGAACGATTGCCCCACTTCCTCTAAGGTGTGCTCGCTGCCGTCTTCCAGGCCGAAGCGCATCTTGATGACCTTCTCCTCGCGCGCGGTGAGCGTGCGCAGCACGTGCGCCGTCTGCTCCTTCAGATTCACGTTAATGACGGCGTCGGCGGGCGAGACCACGGCCCGGTCCTCGATGAAGTCGCCGAGGTGGGAATCCTCTTCCTCGCCGATCGGGGTCTCCAGCGAGATGGGCTCCTGCGCGATCTTGAGGACCTTGCGCACCTTGGCCACGGGGATGTCCATGCGCTTGGCGATTTCTTCCGAGGTCGGCTCGCGGCCCAGCTCCTGCACCAGTTGCCGCGAGGTGCGGATGAGCTTGTTGATGGTCTCGATCATATGCACCGGGATGCGGATGGTGCGGGCCTGGTCGGCGATGGCGCGGGTGATGGCCTGCCGGATCCACCAAGTGGCATAGGTCGAAAACTTGTAGCCGCGGCGGTACTCGAATTTGTCCACCGCCTTCATCAGGCCGATGTTGCCTTCCTGGATGAGGTCGAGGAACTGCAGCCCGCGGTTGGTGTACTTCTTGGCGATCGACACGACCAGGCGCAGGTTGGCTTCGATAAGTTCCTTCTTGGCCGTCTCGGCGTCCATGTCGCCCTGGATGATCTCGCGCTGCGTGCGGCGCAACTCCTGGTAGCTGACGCCCGCGTCCTCCTCCAGGGTCTCCAGATCGGCACGGTGCTGGCGCTGTGCCTTGCGGTAATCCTTCTTCAGCTCCTCGCTGCGAGTAGCCTCGATCTTCTTTTCGAGATTTGAGGTTTGGCGGTCGAGCGCGCGCATGTGCTCGACGGTCCGGTTGACTTTGTCGATCAGCCGCTTGCGCTCGGGGTTGGTGAACCCGAGATAGCGGAGCAGGCGCGAGATCTCCACCTGCTCGCGGCCAAGGTGCCAGCGGCAGCGGCGGTACTCGCGCGGCTTCTTCTTCTCCGAGAGTTCCTTCAGCTTGTCGGCGAGCTGGATGGCTTTCTTGTAGTGCTTGGCCAGCGCCTGGATGCGCCCGGTGACTTCCTTGAGGCGGTTCTGCAGGACCTCTTCGGTAAGCTCTTCTTCGTCGAAGATGACGACTTCCTTGATGGAGCGCACACCCCGTTCCAGGTCCTCGCCGATGGCGATGATCTCCCGGATGATGATGGGGGAGCGCGAAAGCGCCTTGAGCACGCGCAACTGGCCGCGCTCGATGCGCTTGGCGATCTCCACTTCGCCCTCGCGGGTGAGCAGCGGGACCGTGCCCATCTCCCGCAGGTACATGCGGACCGGGTCGTTGGTCTTCTCCAGGGCGCCGGGCGTGAGGTCGAGCTCGACATCCTCGCCCGCCTCGATCTCCTGCTCGAACTTCTTGCCCAGCTCGGAAGACGGCAGCTTGGGCTGGCCCTCGATGACATCGATGCCTTGCGTGCCGATGGTGGTGAGCAGGTCGTCCAGATCCTCGGGCGAGTGCACGTCGTGCGGGATAAGGTCGTTCACCTCGCTGTAGGTGAGATATCCCTTCTCCTTGCCCGCATCGATCAGCTTCTTAATGTCGTCGTATTTATCTTCGAGAGCCAATGCAATCCCTCATCAGCGGCTTCCGCGTGTGGATGGAAGCGCACCTGTGCCCGTGTTTTGTGCGGCAGGAAGAAGTTGATGGAAAGCGCCAATAGCGAAACCCTTTAATGTTAGCACAATCGGCTACTGCTCTGAGGTAACAAGTTCGATCCTGCGCCCGAGCCTTCTGAGGACACAGCGCTTAACCTTTAGATGATTCAACGACTTAGATAGTTTCCAGAACTCTCGAAAAAGTACGGCCGCCCACTCCTAATGCGCCGCCAGGGCACGGTCGATTCTGAGCTTTTCCTGCACGAGTTCGGCCAGGGTAGCACCGTCGTTGCGCCGCTCGGCCTCGAGAATCCTGACCTTCACCCGCTGCTGCTCGCGTTCCAAGCGGCGGCGGCGAAGCGCGGCAAAAGCGCCTTCGAGCAACTCGAGCGTTAGTGGCTCTTCCTCACGGAGCAGGATGACCGCCAGCGTCCGCTGGTCGGAGTCCGAGAGCGGCAGGGACATGGGGTCAGTCAGTTCGGGGGCATCCAGAAGCGTTTGGAGCAGGGACTCGGTCGCAAGGCCGATGTGCAGCGGCTCAGTTCCGAGCGTGTACTGGGCCTGGCGGCGCAGGTCGGGCAGGTGATCCTCGCCCGAGCGGTCCGAAACCCCTGACTCCCCGTTCATCTCCCCACCCGACGCCAGCGCCCGGATGACGATGCGCTCGGCGTCGGTGATCTGCGCCTCCGCCGTGGTCTTGACGCTTGAGGAGCGGGTGGCGGCCGCATGCTTCAGATCCTTGCGCAACAGGGCTGAGTCGATGCCCAGCTTCTGGGCGATGTCGGCGGCCAGCTCGTCGCGGGCAATGCGGTGCGGCACTTGCTGGAGGTGCGGCAGAAGATAGTTGACGGCCCGCACCTTGGCCTCGGCGGAGCGCACGGGGAACTGCGTCCGGGCACGCTCGATCAGGTAATCGAAGTACCTCTGTGAGCTCCCCAGCGCCTCCTTGTAAGCCTCGGCTCCTTTGCGGCGGATGAACAGGTCGGGATCGAAGCCAGAGTCGAGAGTGAGCACGCGGATCTCGAAGTCTTCAGCCACCAGCATCCCCAGCGAGCGTTCCGCGGCGGCGATGCCGGCCGTGTCGGGATCGAAGTTCACCACGATCTTCTTGGCGTAGCGCGCGAGCAGGCGGACTTGAGCTTCTGTGAATGCGGTCCCCGAGCTGGCGATCACGTTGTGGAAGCCGGCCATGAACACTGAAATGCAGTCCATTTGGCCTTCCACCAGGATCACGTAGCCGAGTGCGCGGATGGCTTCCCGGGCGCGGTCGAGATTGTAGAGAACACGCGACTTGGAATAGATCGCGGTCTCGGGCGAATTCAGGTACTTCGGTCCAGCCTTGTCGCCTGTCTCCAGTGTCCGCCCGGTAAACGCGATGACTTTGCCGGATTCGTTGGTGATGGGGAACATCACCCGGTTGCGGAACTTGGAGTAAATCGTCGTCGGCTTTCGGTCCCCTCGCTCCGCTCGGGGCAGGCTAAAGTCGGTCGCCGGCCCGTTCTCTCCCCCTTCGACTTCCTTCCAGGAAAACAACCCGGATGCCTTCAACGTCTCTTCGTCGGCCGCGCTCTTCAGGCGGTCGCGCAAGATAAAGCCCGAATCCGGCGCGAAGCCGATGCGGAAGGTCTTGATGGCCTCTTCAGTCAGGCCGCGTCCGGCAAGGTACTCGCGGGCCCGGGCGCCCTCAGGACGTCGTAGCTGCTCCTCAAAGAACGCGCAAGCGCGCTCGTGCAGATCCACCAGCACTCCGCGGAGCTTGGCTTCGCGCGCTTCGCCTTCGCTGGCATACGTCTGCTTCGGCAGCGGGATGCCGAGCTTCTGCGCCACCAGTCGCACGGCCTCGGGAAAGCTGATGTTCTCGATCTTCTGCACGAAGCTGAGCACGTCCCCCGAGGCCCCGCATCCGAAGCAGTGATAGAACTGCCGCGTGGCGTGCACCGAGAACGACGGCGTCTTCTCGCTGTGGAAGGGGCAGAGGCCGGAGTAGTTCTGCGCCCCGGCTTTCTTCAGCTTGACGTAGTCGCCGATGATGCGGACGATGTCCGCCTGCTGCTTAACGGTATATGCGAAGTCGCCGGGGTTGGCCATCGGTGGTAGGCGGACAGAAGTTCCCGTGGGATTTTCGTCGAACGGTCACCAGAGCGGAATGGAAATCATTGTAATCGCTGTGGAAAAACTGTGGGAATTACCACTCTGCCGTGGACGACCGAGGAAAAGAGGTTGACCGCCGAGGACGCCGAGAGCGCCCCCCGCTGATCGTCATCCTGAGCGAGCGCACCTGGGGTTGGCGCGCGAGTCGAAGGCCCCCTATGCGATCGGTGTCGTGCGGGCAGGGGTGCTTCGACTCGTGCGGGCAAAACCGGCCCGCAATCGCTCAGCATGACAGTGGAATGGGTGCAACCATGAATCTACTCTATGCTGCCTTCGCTTGCTGTTTCAGCCGCTCGATCTGCCCGGCGTGATTGGGATCGTGCCCCGACATCATGCCGATCAGTTCCTCCAGCGTGACCTTGCGACCCTTTTCAGGATGGAAAGCTCCCTTTTGCAAGTCGGCGGGCTTCAGCCGCCGCAACAGGCGGACATTGGCGCGGCGTGCCGCCTGGTGGGCCGCCATGAACTCCGACGCAGAGCCTTCGAGATACCCGAGGTTGCGCGCCCAGTGGTCCTGGTCTATTGGAGCGATGGCCGGCTCGCGGTCGGCGATCATCTGGCGCATGCGGTAGCCGTAGAGAACCTCGATGTCGGCGAGATGGCCGAGAATCTCGAGGATGCACCATTTATCCGGCGCAGGCTTGTAGCGTAACGTGCGATCATCCACGCCGGTTGCCGCCGTGGCAATCAGCGCTGGGCCGCGCTCGATGGCATCGATCTTTTCGCGGAGCTCGTGGTCGGTCATCGGTTTCTCCTCACACTTTGAGTTCCACCACCGTTGCCCCCGCCCCGCCTTCGTTCTGCGGCGGCTCGGAGATCGAAGCCACATGCGGGTGGTTCTGCAAGTACTGCCGCAGGGCCTTGCGTAGGATGCCCATGCCGCTGCCGTGCACGATACGGACGCGCGGCAGTCCGGCAAGGAAAGCGCGGTCCAGGAACTTTTCTACGCGGGCGGTGGCCTCGTCCACGTTCTTGCCAATGACGTTGATCTCGCTGGGCGCGCTGGCGCCTTCGGCCACTGACACCGAAATGCCCTGGGCGCGGGCGGCGCGCAGCGGCGAATCCGACGCCCGAATGATGACCTCGGCGATATCGTCGCGCCCGACCTTCATCTTCATGGCGCCCATCTCGACTTCGAAGGTGTGATCGTCCACACGGCGCTTGATGACCGCGTTGCGGCCCAGCGACTTCAGCTTGACGGTGTCGCCCTCGGAGACGTGCTTCACCTCTCCGGGACGGGCATTGGGGTCGCCGCGATCGGCGCCGGTCGCGTGGGCCACGACGGCGGCGTCGAATTGGTCCTTGAACTCGCGACGCAGGCGGGAGATGCGGCGCTCGGCGTCCTTGGAGAGCTTTAGCGCCTGCGCCCGGTCCTGGATGGCGTTCATGGTCTCGCGCGCGTGGTACTCGAAGTCGCGGAACACCGCGTCGAGCTTTTTCTCCATCTCGCGCACACGCTGCCGCTGCTCCTTCATGCCCTCGGCCTCGAGGCGCTGGCGCTCGCGCGCCAGTTCCTGCTCGCGTTGCTGAAGACGGACACGCTCCTGCTCGGCCTGGCGCAACTCGGCGTGCAGGCGGTCGAGGAAGCGGGCGATATCCTGAGTCTGGCTGCCGAGCGAGGCGCGTGCCGCCGACACGATGCCGGGATTCAGGCCGAGGCGCTGTGCGATGTTGATGCCGGCTGACGCCCCGGGCACTCCCATCTTCAGCTCGTAGGTGGGCTGGAGCGTGGCCTCATCAAAGCCGACGGCGGCGTTGAGCACGCCAGGCGTGTTGGTGGCATACACCTTCAGCGAGGTGTGATGGGTGGAGATGATGCTGATGGCGCCGATCTGGCGAAAATGTTCGGCGATGGCCACGGCCAGGGCAGCGCCTTCGGCCGGGTCGGTGGCGGAGCCAAGCTCGTCCAGCAGCACCAGCGACTGCGGCGTCGCCGTGCGGGAGATGAAGTCGATGTTGGTGACGTGCGCGGAAAACGTCGAGAGGTTCTGCTCGATGGACTGGTAATCGCCGATGTCGGCGAGCACGGCATCGAAAGCCGGCAGGTCGGCTCGCTCGGCCGGGATCGGAATGCCCGATTGCGCCATCAGCACCAGCAGGCCGATAGTCTTGATGGCTACCGTCTTTCCGCCGGTATTGGGGCCGCTGATGACGAGCTGATGGTTAAGCGGTTCCAGTTCGAGGCTGATGGGGATTATGCTCCCGCGGCGCGCCTTCAGGGTGCGCTCGAGCACCGGATGGCGGGCGTTGCGAAGGATCAGCCCACGTAGCGCCGCCTTCCCGGCGACTGTCGTGGCGGGCGTCCCGCCCGCCACCGGGGAGACGCCGGCGTTACGAAAAACAGGGGCAGTGCAATCGTAGTCGTTGGCAAACCTTGCTTTGGCAAACTGCAGCTCCAGTTCGGCCAGCACGGCAGTCGCGGCCAGGATGGCATCTGCCTGTTCGCGGATACGTCGCGTCATCTCCAGCAGGATACGGTGGATCTCCGCCTGCTCTTCTTCCAGCATGCGCACCAGTTCGTTGTTCTGCTCTATGGTCTCGAGCGGCTCCACGAACACGGTCTGACCGCTCGAGCTGGCGCCGTGCACAACACCCTGCACGCGGCGCTTCTGCTCGATCTTCACCGGGATGACGAAGCGCTCGCCGCGGATGGTAATGAGTTCGTCCTGCACCGCGCCGCCCTCAGCCAGGCGCCGCAGGTAGAAGCGCAGCGACTCCTGGATGAGCCGCTTCTGCCGGTCGATCTCGCGGCGGATACGCGCCAGTTCGGGCGAGGCACGGTCGTCGAGCGTGCCGTCGGGCAGAATCTTGTTACGGAAGAAGCGCAGCAACTCGGTGAAGCCGGCCAGCGTGGAAGAAAGGGCGGCGACGGCAGCGAACTCCAGCTTCATCTGCGATGGGGGACGCAGCGCGATGTGGCGCCACTCGTCGGCGCGATCGACGACCAGGAGGATGTCGCGAATCTCGCCGGTCTCGAGCGCCGCCCCCTCGATGTGCGCCTTTTCTACCAGCGCCGCCGGGTCCAGCAGGCCGGAAAACTCGAAGCGCGCGCCCACCCGCAGATACTCGCGAATCTCGGAAGTGAGCTGCTGCTGGCGCTCGATCCAGGTGGGATCGCCGGAAGGCGCGAGTGCGGCGATCTTCGCCTGGCCGAGAGGGGAAAAGGCATAGGCGCGCAGGATCTCGCGCATCGAGTCGAACTCGAGCGCGCGGGCGCTGGTGTGGGCGAGCGGGGACATGGGACCGCTTCATGTTACCCGAACAGGATCGCCGCAATCGCCCGTGATCGCCGAAATCGCCGTGATCTGAACCGGCGTCGGCGATCCCGGGCGATGGCGGCGATTTCGGCGATTCCGGCGATATCCCGAGTGCTAGAATTTACTTCTTATGAGCTTTCCTACGACCCGCATGAGAAGGCTCCGGCGCTCGGAGCAGATGCGCAATTTCGTGCGCGAGACGCGGCTCACGCCCGATGCGTTTGTTTACCCGATGTTCGTGTGCCCCGGCGAGCGAGTGCGCAAGGAAGTCGGCTCCATGCCCGGCGTGTACAACCTCTCCGTAGACGAGGTGGTGAGGGAAGCGCAGGAGCTCAAGGCGCTGGGCGTGCCCTCGACCATCCTGTTCGGCCTGCCGGAGGCGAAGGACGAAGTGGCCACCGGCGCGTGGGCGGACGACGGCATCGTGCAACGCGCCACTCGCGCCATCAAGAGCGAGGTCAAGGACCTGCTGGTGATGGGCGACGTTTGCCTGTGCGAGTACATGTCGCACGGCCACTGCGGGATCGTGCGGCAGACGACGACGCGGTCCCTGGGCGCACGGGCGGCGACCAAGACGATGGTCGTCGCAAAGAAGGATCTGCCACAGGCCATTCACAAGATGGCAACCGCAGCCGCCGGCGAGTACGAGATCGTCAACGATGCCACGCTCGAGATTCTGGCCAAGACCGCGGTCTCGCAGGCACGCGCCGGCATGGACATCATCGCGCCCTCGGACATGATGGACGGGCGCGTCGCCGCCATCCGCAAGCGGCTCGACGAGGCCGGGTTCACCAACACCCCTATCCTTTCTTATGCGGCGAAGTTTGCGTCGGCGTTCTATGGGCCCTTCCGCGAGGCGGCGGATTCAGCGCCGCAGTTCGGCGATCGCCGCTCCTACCAGATGGACGGCGCCAACCTGCGCGAGGCCATGCGCGAGATCGAACTCGACCTGGAAGAGGGCGCCGACATGGTGATGGTCAAGCCTGCCATGCCCTACCTCGACGTGATCCACGCGGCGCGCGAGCGGTTCGACGTGCCCCTCGCAGCGTACCAAGTATCCGGTGAGTACGCCATGATCCTGGCCGCGGCGCGCAACAACTGGATCGACCGCGAGCGCGTCATGATGGAATCACTCACTTCGATCCGGCGCGCCGGGGCATCGATCATCCTGACGTATTTTGCAAAGGACGCAGCCCGGCTTCTTGCGTAACTTCATTGGCCGCACTCTCAACCGCTGTCATCTTGAGCGAGCGTGCCCGATTTTGGCGCGCGAGTCGAAGCACCCCTCTTGAGGGTTCTTGTCAGAGTAGGGGTGCTTCGACTCGTGCGGGCAAAAGCGGCCCGCACTCGCTCAGCATGACACGCGCAACGAGAATCCGCGTGCATCCGCGT
>JAHFUA010000015.1:16720-34268 GCA_023265315.1 Acidobacteriota bacterium
TTAAATTTTCCCCGCCTGTCGTACAATCGTTGATTGGTTCATCTTCCGTAATCCCACCAGAGGAGCACGACCTTGGCTGAGACCATCTACGATGTGGCCATCATCGGATCCGGGCCAGGAGGCTACACCGCCGCCATCCGCGCCGGACAACTGGGCCTGAAGCCCTGCCTGATCGAGAAAAACGAGAAGCTGGGCGGCACCTGCCTGCAAGTGGGCTGCATCCCCACCAAGGCGTTGCTGTTCAACGCCGAGATCTACGACCACCTGAAGGCAGGCAAGGGATTCGGCATCGAGGGTCTCGATGGCGCGAAAGTGAACTGGGCCACCATACAGGACCGCAAGAACAAGATCGTCCAGAAGCACACCAAGGGGCTCGAGTTCCTGATGCGCAAGAACAAGGTCGAGGTCGTGAAGGGATACGGCCGTCTGACGGGCCCGCGCAAGGACAGCGTTCTCACCGTAGAGTTGGAAGCCGGCGACAAGCGCCCCAATGTCAAGGCCAAGAACGTCATCCTCGCCACCGGGTCCGAAGCCAAGATGCTGCCGGGCCTTGAGCCGGATGATCGCCTGCTGACCAACATCGAGATCCTCAACCTTAAGGCGATCCCAAAATCGCTGGTGGTGGTGGGCGCGGGCGCCGTTGGAGTCGAGTTTGCGTCGATCTACAAGTCTTTTGACTGCGACGTGACTATCCTCGAGATGCTGCCGCGTCTGGTGCCGCTCGAGGACGAAGAGATCTCGAAGGAGCTGATGCGCGCCTTCAACAAGCGTGGCATCAAGTCATTCGTCGGCGCCAAAGTCGAGAAAATCGAAAAGACGAAGAGCGGGATCGCGGTGACCTTCACGCCGCCGGACGGAAAGCAGCAGAAACTCGAGGCCGAGAAGATCCTGATCGCCGTGGGCCGCGCTCCGAATACGGCGAATGCCGGCCTGGAGAAGACGAAGATCAAGCTGGAGCGCGGATTCATCCACACCAACGAATGGATGGAGACGGAGGAGCCGGGCGTCTATGCTGTCGGCGATATCATCGCCGGCTTCCCGCAACTCGCCCACGTGGCGTTCATGCAGGGCATGGTGGCGGTGGCGCGCATTGCCGGCAAACCGGCGCGCCCCCTCGACCGCAACAAGATCCCTAACTGCACCTACTGCGAGCCGCAGATCTCCAGCGTCGGCATGACCGAGGCGCAGGCGCAGCACGCTGGCCGCGAGGTGAAGATCGGCAAATTCCCTTTCTCGGCGAATTCGAAAGCAAGCATCGTCGGGTCGCACGAGGGGTTTGTGAAGGTGGTTGCGAATGCGAAGTACGGGGAGGTGCTGGGTGTGCACATCATCGGTCCGCAAGCGACCGAATTGATTGCAGAAGCGGTCGCGGCGCTGGAGATGGAAGCCACCGTCGACGACCTGATGTTTACCATCCACCCGCACCCGACGCTCAGCGAAGCCATGTTCGACGGCTTCGAGAACGTGTACAAGCTGTCGATCAATATTTAACTTCATTCGCCGCGGATGCGCGCGGATAAGCGCGGATCGGAATAACTGAAAATCGCCGAGGACGCAGAGTGCGCTGAACAAAACAAGAAATCAAAAGACCTCTGTGTTCTCCGTGTCCTCTGTGGTTAGGGTTTTTTCTATCCGCGTTGATTCGCGTCAATCCGCGGCGAAGAATTCATGATCTCTGTCGTCCAACTCGGCCGCGTCGATTACGCCACCGCGCTCAAGCTGCAGCAGACGCTGGTCGAGTTGCGCAAGGCCGGGCAGGTCACGGACACGCTGCTTCTGCTCGAGCACCCGCCGGTTATCACGCTCGGCCGAAGTGCGAAACGCGCGAACGTACTCGTTTCTGACGAGCAACTCGCGCGCGCGGGCGTGGAGATCTTCGAGTGCGACCGCGGTGGTGACGTGACTTATCACGGGCCCGGACAGCTTGTGGGCTATCCCATTTTCGACCTGCGCGGGTTCACGCCGCGCATGGGGGCGGTCGAGTTTGTGCGCAAGCTGGAAGAGGTGCTCATCTGCACCTGCGCCGATTTCGGCGTGGCCACACACCGCGTGCCTGGCATGACCGGCGCGTGGACGCTGCGAAACCAAGCCAAGGTCGCCGCCATCGGCGTTCACATCTCGCGCGGCGTCACTTCGCACGGCTTCGCCCTGAACGTCTCCACCGACCTCGACCACTTCAAGCTCATCATCCCCTGCGGCATCGGCGACAAGCCGGTGACCTCGATGGATCGCGCGCTGGGCGACGCGTATCCCGGAATCGCGGTCACCCCGCTCACGCTCGATGAAGTCTCGCAGTCAGTGGCGCGAAACTTTGGGGGCGTGTTCAACAGCCAGATTCTCTGGGTGGATACCCTGGATGCCCTGTTGGGACGCGCTGTTGGTGTCCCCATGAAGCCGCCGGCGAATCTGCGCGCACTTCACGACGACGAAACTTTCTGGGCATAAAACAAGATCCCCACCCTTCGAAAGAATGAAGGGTGGGGCACCCTCAAGAATCTCGTGGAGTAGAATTGCCTTCCCAATGAAGAAGCCTTCGCACAAGAAGCGGGCGCAAACCGGAGGCGGAAGCGCGTCCGGCGATGGTGCGCTGGCTGCCAACTCGTACGGCATCGTGGATTACCGGCTGGAGAAGCCGGACTACCGCGTGGTCGAGGTCGCGCGCAACGGCGAAGTCTCCTACGAAGTGCGCGGCGACTTGAGCGCGCCCGTCCCGCCGATCCGCCAATCGAAGTACCTCACGCCCAAGCAGCACATCGAGATCTATCGCTGGATGCTGCTCAACCGGCGCATGGAGGCGGCGCTCGAAAACCTCTACAAGCAGGGCAAGGTGGTGGGCGGCGTGTACTTTGGGCTGGGGCAGGAAGCGTGCTCGTGCGCCTCGGCGTACGCGCTGCGCAAGGAAGACTGGCTGGCGCCGATGATCCGCAACCAGGGATCGCTGCTGGTCAAGGGCTTTTCTGCGCGCGACATCATGATGCAGTACATGGCCAAGGCGGGGTCGCCGACCCAGGGCCGCGATGCCTCCTCACATTTCGGTGACATCGTCGAACGCAACGTGGCCGCGCCCATCTCCATGCTGGGCGACCTGATCGGCGTGATGGCCGGCGTGGCGCTGGGCGCGCGCTACCAGGGGCGCAACATCGCCTGCATGACCTACATCGGCGACGGCGGGCAGTCCACCGGCATCTTCCACGAGTCGCTGAACTTTGCTGCCGTACAGAAGCTCGGGTTGGTGCTGATCGTCGAAAACAACCTGTGGGGATACTCCACGCCCGCCGAGCGCCAGTTCGCGATCAAAGACCTGGCACAGCGGGCGATCGCCTACGGCATTCCAGGCGTGATCGTGGACGGCACCGATGCGTGCCAGGTCTATGACGCGTCCCATGAGGCCAGCGAGCGCGCCCGTCGCGGCGAGGGCCCGACGCTGATCGAAGCCAAGATGATGCGCATGAAGGGCCACGCCATTCACGACGCGGCCCAGTACGTTCCGCGTCCGCTGCTCGAATACTGGCAGAAGCGAGACCCGATCGCCCGCTTCGAGGATTACCTGGTCAAGGCTAAGAAGTGGCTCGCGCCCGCGGAGAACCATGCGCTCATCGACGACGTGGAGAAACAACTCGAGACCGACCGCAATTTCGCCGAAGCTTCACCCATGCCGGCGCCGGAGGCGGCTGCTGGCGGAGTGTATTGCGACGGCACGTGCCACGAGATCAAGCCGAAGTACGGAGTGAAGGCGCCGAAAGCGAAAGCTGCGGCCGCAAAACCGAAAGAGAGCAAAGAAGCGGTGCATCTGAAGTAGGAACATGCTACCGGTACACCTCGCGCCGGTGACCGATGCGAATCACCAAAATGGTGACTTCCTGATGCAGGATGTCGTACACAATGCGGTAGTCGCCAACACGCACTCGGTAACCAGGTTCGACGTGCAGCTTCTCGTACCCCGGCAGGCACGGGTTCTCGGCCAGTTGATCGAGCTTGGCAAGAATGCGGCCTTGCAGTTCACGGGGGAGTTTTCCCAGTGCGCGCTCGGCGGATGGCCTCAAACGAACCGTGTAGCCCATGGGTTCGTTCAGAAGCCGAGCTTCTTCTTCACGACTTCAAGCGGGATACTTCCCTTTTCCTTACGCGCCTTGCGGGCTAGGCGAATATCGATTTCATTCTCGCGCTCTTCGATCATGCGTTCGAGAAAGTCATACTCCTCGATGGGAATGACGGCAGCTACCGGCTTCTTGCGGCGCTGCAGCACGAACCTTTCGCCCCGGTATGCGGTGCGGTTGATGAGTTCGGCAAACTGCTGGCGGGCGGCGCTTGTGGACAGACGTTTGGCACTCATGTACGTATTGTACCATTTGTACGAAATCTGACAATATGCCCGCAGTGACCTATCTCGAAGCCATCCGCCAGGGACTCTGGGAGGAGATGGAGCGCGACCCTGCCGTCTTCTGCATGGGCGAGGACATCGGCGTGTACGGGGGCGCGTTCAAGGTGACCGAGGGGCTCATCCATCACTTCGGTCCGGAGCGAGTGATCGACACACCGATCGCCGAGGGCGCGCTGGTCGACGCCGCGTTCGGGGCGGCGCTCACCGGGCTGCGCCCCGTGGTGGAGTTCCAGTTCATCGACTTCATCGGTTGCGCCTTCAACCAGATCACCAACATGCTGGCCAAGTCGCACTACCGCTGGGGTGCGCCCGCGCCCATCGTGCTGCGCGGCCCCTGCGGCGGTGGGGTGCGCGGCGGGCCCTTCCACTCGCAGAACCCGGAGATGTACTTCGTGCACACGCCAGGGATGAAGGTGGTCGCGCCCGGCACCGCCTACGACGCCAAGGGGCTGATCAAGTCCGCCATCCGCGACAACAATCCGGTGCTCTTTCTGGAGCACAAGTTCCTCTACCGGCGCATCAAAGAAGAGTTGCCCGCCGATGATTACGTCGTACCGCTGGGGAAGGCGCGGGCGGCGCGCGAGGGGCGCGACGTCAGCGTGATCACTTACGCGGCCATGCTGCACGTGGCGCTTGCAGCTGCGGAGACGCTGGCCAAAGAAGGCATCGAACTTGAGGTCGTGGACCTGAGGACTTTGCAACCTCTCGACCGCGAGGCGATCAGTAATACAGTGAAGAAGACCAACAAGGTCATCGTGCTGCACGAGGACACGCGCACCGCGGGCATCGCGGGGGAGATCACCGCGGTCATCAACGAAGACGCCTTTGACTGGCTGGCTGCGCCGGTGGTGCGCATCGCCTCGCTGGACACACCGGTGCCCTTCTCACCGCCGCTGGAGGAGTTTTTCTTGCCCAAGGTGGCGGACGTGGTGCGCGCGGCGCGGCGCTTGAAGTCGTACTGACACGTGGAGAGACGCAGCTTGCTGCGTCTCCGGAGGGAATGATGGGGAAATTCATTGCCGGGATCGTCTTCGCGCTCGTTGCATTCGTCCTCGGCGCGTTCATCTACGCTCGTGGCGGGTACATGCCGGTCAACGCCGACGCCACCCCCAGCAGCCTCGAGCGCTGGGCTGCCAACAAGGCGCTCGATGCCGCCATTGAGCACCAAGCGCCGCAGGTGGAGAATCCGATCCCCAAGACCGATGCCAACCTGATCGAAGGCATGAAGCTCTACGCCATGAACTGCGGCGTCTGCCACGGAGGCCTCGACCGCAAGCGCAACGTGCTGGGCGGAGCGTTCTATCCTCCGGCGCCACAGGTCCTGGTGCGGGGGCTGGACGATCCCGAGTGGCACATTTTCTTCGCCATCAAGCATGGCGTGCGGCTGACCGGCATGCCGGCCTGGGGCAAGGTGATGAGCGACGACGATCTCTGGAAGGTCACCGCGTTCCTGAAGACCATCAACCAGCTCCCGCCCGCGGTCGAGCAGCAACGGCGGCAGGCGCTGGGAAGCAGCGACTGACGCCCCCAGTCTGTCTCTGCCGCGTTTTATAATCAGAGATTGGGGATAGGACGCCGGGCCGCCCGGCGGCCTCGCGAAAGGAAGATCATGCCAACCGATGTGATCATGCCCCAGATGGGGGAATCGATCTTCGAGGGCACGCTGACCAAGTGGCTGAAGAAGCCCGGAGACAAGGTGCAGCGGGATGAGCCCTTGTTTGAGATCTCAACCGACAAGGTGGACGCGGAGATCCCGGCGCCCGCTTCCGGCGTGCTGAAGGAGATCAAAGTCGCGGAAGGCGCCACCGTGCAGGTGAATACGGTAGTTGGAGTGATTGACGCGGAAGGTGCTGCTGCGGCCGCTCCTGCTCCCGCGAAGCCAGAGGCGCCTAAAGCGGCTGTGGTTCCGGCGCCACCGGCGCCTAGCCCGCAAGGACGCCAGCCCCAGCCGGCCGAGGCCGTGACTCGCAAAGGGAACGGCGCGCGTCCGCAGCCGGCGCCCGCGCCCGAACCGGCCAGACCACGGGAGGCGGTGGCGCGTCAGGCCGAGAGCGTGATCGAGTTTCCGTCGGCCGAGGAAGGACAGCGGGTGCGGTCGTCACCGCTGGTGCGGCGCATCGCCCGCGACCACAACGTTGACCTAGCGAGAGTCCCGGGCACCGGCTTGGGGGGACGCATCACCAAGGAAGACATCCTGCGCTTCGTCGAACAGTACCCCGCGGGAGCTCCGCCGTCAGCGCCAACGGGCGCACCGGCTGTGGCCGCCCCTGCTCCGGTGGCCGTCCCCGGCGACCTGGTGCCCATGTCCACCATGCGCAAGAAGATCGCCGAGCACATGGTCGCGTCGAAGCGCACCAGCGCGCACGTGCACTCGATCTTTGAGATCGACATGACACGCATTGTCAAGCTACGGGAACGCGAGCGCGCCGATTGGGAAAAGCGCAACGGCACCAAGCTGACGTTCATGCCCTTCTTTGCGCGGGCGGTGCTGGCCGGGATTCGCGAGTGGCCGGTCGTCAATGCTTCGGTTGAGGGCGAGAGCATCCGATATCACCGCAACGTCAACCTGGGGATCGCGGTGGCGCTCGACTGGGGGCTGATCGTCCCGGTGGTCAAGCGCGCCGAGGAAAAGAACTTCCTGGGATTGCAGCGCGCCATCACCGAGCTGGCGGAGCGCGCCCGCAACAAGAAGCTCTCGCCCGACGACGTGCAGGGTGGCACCTTCACCATCACCAATCCTGGGCCGTACGGACCGCTGTTCGGCACGCCCATCATCAACCAGCCGCAGGTGGCGATCCTGGGCATCGGCGGCATCTTCAAGACGCCGGTGGTCAAGACCGATCCCGAAGGCAACGATTATTTCGCCGTGGCCCACATTCTGCACGTGTCGCTGGGCTACGACCACCGCGTGGTTGATGGCGCCGTCGCCGACCAGTTCCTCTCCGTGGTCAAGAAAAAACTGGAGCAGTGGGACGAGGACATCGGATAACTTCACCGCCGCGGATTAGCGCGGAGCAACGCGGATCATGTACTGGCAGATGGTGAGCCGCTGCTTCCATTGGGGATTCTTCCCTTCAGGAACGGAATCTTAGCGCAGGCCCAGTCGAGGAGCACGTCCGAGAGCAGGCCATAAATCCCGGCCGTCGCCGGCGTCAGGGGAATGGACTTCTGGAGGCCCGCGTTCACGCCGAGCTGGCTGCTCATCAGAACGTCAAAGAAGGCCGTATTGTTCCACCACAGCAGGAAGCCCATCGTGCAGGCAAAAACGCGGAAGACGAGCGCCGGCCAATGCCACTTGATGTATTCGCGCACGGAATTCCACGGCGTGAACTGAGAGGACGCCGAGGCCGCAGCGCGCCCCAGGATAGAGATAGCCTGCCCAGCGTAATAGAGCAGCCAGAGAAGCCGGGGATGGATCATAGTTTTTTCAGGGCGGCGATGAAGCCGTCAATCTTGCCGGAGAGGGTTGCGATTTCCTTTTTGACGCTCCCTACGGACAGCCAGGCCGCCGTAAAGCCGCCGGCGAAGCCAACTCCGAGGCCGATCAAAAGCGCTTCCATGTTTCCTCCTTGTCGTCGGCCGTCGGTCGTCGGCCCTCGGCCGTTTAGGTTTGTTGGCCAACGACCGGCCAACGACCGACGACCTATCTGTGAGCCGCGTAGCCGATGGCGCCGCCGATTGCGATGCCGATTGCTATCTGTTTGGCTCGCTGCCAGAATGAGCCCCGGTGTACCTGCACCGCCAGGTCACGCTCTCTCTTCATGTCCAGGTAATTCTGCTGGCAGGCCGAGAGCTGGCTTTCCATCGCCTTGCAGTCCGCGAGGCGGTCAAACAACGGCTTCACGTCTTCCGGAGGAATCACGATGCCGGTTTGCGGCTGCGGAGCGTCGGGCAGTCCGTCGCTGCCATCGCCTTTCTGCTGCTGCGGCTGGGGCTCGGCGATGCTGACGGGCGTGGGCAGGCTGATGACTTTCGAAATCTCCCGCACGACCTGCTGCGTTGTCTGAGTCTGCTTCTTCAGTTGCTCGATGGTCTCGCGGTCGGCTGCGGCCTGTTTGTCGCGGAGCGCGATCTGTTGGTCTTTGAGCCGGCTTTCAATTTGGAAGCGGATCCAGGCGTCATGGGCCTTCAGCCAGGAATAGCCTGTCACCCCGGCAGCGATAAGGGCTGCAATCAGGGCAATCTCTTTCCAGTACCCGCCACCGCGCACCGCAGCGATTGCATTTGCGCCAGCCGTGGGATTGTCGCTCATAGTCTTCGCTCAGGCAGTTTGGACATTGTTCTACGTCGTCACCCATGCCACGCCGGCACCTGACCGGCAGGTGTTTCAGTTGACAGAAGATCGAGCCTGTCGAGCCCGTGGACGCGATAGAGGTACAACACCTTCTCTGCGTAGCCGGGATCGGTCGCCCAGCGGCGGGCGAGCGCGCGGGTGAACGCCTCGGGATCTCCAGCCGCGGCGCGGGCCTCCCGATATGCGGAAAGCAACGTGATCATGCGGTCGCGGGCGGCAAAGCATTCGGCCGCGGAAGCGTACTTCACGAACCTCGCCGGGACGCGAACCGGCGCGCCATCCACGTACTCGATCGTGGGCAGTTCAATGGCTTCGCCGCCGCGGCGGGCCTTGATGCCGAAGTAGTTGTTGGCCACCCGCGCCAGTTGATAGTTTCCCCAGGCGCTCTCCAGGGCCGCCTGTGCCACCGCGATTCCTGGCGGGAATCCGCTGGTAGCGGAGGAAGCTTGCGCGGCCGCGGCGGCGGCGGCGATGAATTCTTCTTTGGTCATGTGCATAGTCAGCCGCTAGTGGCGCGGGCGGAGGTAGTCGATCGCCAGATGGACGAGCGTCAGCAGGACGCCGGCCGCAGCGCCGATGCCGACGCTGCGCTGCAGCATGGCCTCGTGATGCTCGACGCGCGCTTCCAGTTCCTGCAGCCGGCCGGGATTACCGTTGCCAATAAGCCAGCGCATGTGGGTCTTCAACTCGGCCAGATCCGCGAGCACTGTTGACTCAAATTCGTTCATGACTCAGTACGGATAATCGAGATGTAACGCCGTGGAGTACCGCGAATAGCGTCGCGGCGATGCGGCGTCGTATTGCCGCAGGTAATAATCCTGAATGCGGGAGAGCCGCGGAACCGTGAACGTCCGGGTGCCGAAGCGACCCACGAGATAACGATCGCCCTCCGCGCCCCAACCGTAATCGGCGCGGCGCACTTCGATACCACCGCCCGGCAGCGGATTCGCTCCCGCATCGATGGTCACCGTGGTGGAGGTGGTGGCGGTGATCTCCGCCAGCGGGAGATCGGAAATCACGGAATTGCCCACTTGCGCCGTCGTGATCGTCTCGTCCGGCGGATATGCTTTGGCGGCTTGGAAGGTGAATCCGACGGGCTCGGCCGCATCGTTGGCGAAGCGGATCTTGTAGCGCCCGCGGTCTCCCGCCAGGTCGGCCAGATCCCAGTCCACTTCGCGCACGATGGCGGTAAAGTCGGCTGCCCGGGAGGGCACCAGCACCGCCAGGGCGTCTCCGGGGAAGACGTCTTGGCCCGCCGCAGGAAAGAAATCACTCCACACGTCGTACTCTCCCGCCCAGGCCTTCTGGCAGGTGTCGTCCAGCAGCGCGAGTGCGGCGCTCTCGCATTCGGCCGTGGTGCGCGGCGGCGGCGCAACCACATGCCGCACGCCGCTGCGAACGCCGGAGTCCGGCCCACGCGCCAGACTGGCGGTGCTGTTCTGGTCCACTACACGCGCCACCGACGTGGCGCGGCTGCGGTAACTCACCTTGATGCTTTCGTTCGCCGCCGGCACGTACGCTGGGAAGAACAGCAGCTTGGAGGAACTGCTTAGGGCGGCCTCGGCTCCGTCGGCCAGCGCGCCTAACAGACGGGTGCGATAGGCCGCATTCGGAAGCGCACTGCGCACTTCGGCTTCCACCACGCGCAGCAGTTGCGTGGAATTGATAGATACGTGCAGGCTGAGCGAATCCGCCAGGACGTAACTGCAGTAAGCGGGGGCAGCTGCGACGATGCCGTCATACAGCACCGTGGAGATGGCCTGCAGCGATCCGGCATTTGCCGGGTCGATGTCGTGGACCTCAAGCACAACCCGGACGTCCGCGGCAATGCTGGCCCCGCCTCGCCCGGCGCCCGGCGGGTTCACCGAGGAATGGAAGATCTGCTGTTTACGAAAGATCTCCGAGGCATAGAGGTGCGTGGTCAGGGCGTAGCGGTGCCCAGCCGTTGTGGCCATACCGGTGCCCACGACGGCGCCGTTCACCAGGGCCTGGATGGTGGATTGGCTTCCCGAGGGCGCGATGCGAAATCCGGCAAAGCAATTCGCGAGCAGAGTGCTGCCCGCGCAGAGCCCGCCGATGATCCCGTTCGAGGCGGCGCTGAAGCTGGCCTCACCGTGGCGCAGCACCAGTGCCCCGCCCAGTTCCACCTGCTCCACAAAGGTGACGGTTGTTTGCCCGTCCTGCCCGGTGCCTCCCTGGATCTGGAGGGCGCCTCCGCTGACCGACACCGCGGCAGCGGGATCGCTCACCTTCCAGTACCGCGGGTCGAGCGCCGTGGCCGCGAATTCGTCCTCGACAAAATACTGGTTGAATTTGGTGAAAGGCGCGTGCGAAAGGCTGAAACTCAGGGTCAGGCCGTCCCCCAGGAAGTAGTCTTTGACGTGGAGTCGCGGCTCCATCCGGCCGCTCACGGTGAGGTCGTTCAGTCGTGTATCGGGCGAGCGGAGCTTCAACGATTCCGGGCAAAACTGGTCCGAGTTTTCGCTGAGCGTGTGCAGCCTGGTCCCCAGCGGCTCGAATACCAATTTGCCGTCCAAGACCCGGTAGCTGGCGCGCGCGCGTAAGGCGACATCGGCGGCGTGCTGCGACCAGCTTTTGCGCGGGTCGCTGGCGAACGACGGGAGCACCTCGACCGGCTGTGCGCCCGAGCAATCCAGCGCGCCCGGCAAGGCATCATCCGCAAGTTGCCGCAATATGTCCCCGGCGGTTCGCACGACGAATGGCGCCCGGGAGGGCAGCGTTTTGCGGTCCAGCAGCAGTTCCTCGCCGGCCGCCACCAGCGAGTAACGGAACGCCGGACCACACTCACCCCAGCCCAGGTATTCGTATTCCGGGGCTGCGCTGATGTATCCAGTGAAAAGTGGTATGCCGTTGGAACGCGCCAGCACTACGCGCGCACCTTCGACGGGAACAACGAACTGTGGTTGCCCAGCGACCAGAGTAAAGCGCAGCTCACTGGGCTGGTTGAGGCGACGACTCATGTGGGGGGGAGTTTCCGCATCGATCCAGTCGGAATAATCCACAGGGCCGCGGTTGTCGAAGTTGTCAATCGTCAGCTTCATGGGACCCCCACTTGCCCAGACAACGGTGCAACCCCAACCCTACTGTTTTTCAATGATTGCGGCCGCGCGGGAAAGGAATCAGTTCCGTTTCTGGAACAAGAACAGCTCAGTCCATCCGGTTCCGTTGGTTGCCGCTATAGTGGAAAGTGGCAGTGTCTATGAAAGCGAGTGCTTGCATGTTGGTTTGCGGTGCAAGCGGTCGCTATCAATACAGGGCGGCGGCCGCTGGGGGAGCGTAGCTGCGATAGCACACCACTTGCCGGCCGTCGCCGGCATCGGCATAGGGCAAGGCCACCAGGGAGGCGTGCAGGGCGCAAGCTTGTAGCGGATCGGCAACCACGGCCGTCTTTTCTTGCGCAGGCGCACAGGCCTGCACCCGCGGATAGTAGAAGCACACGCGGCCACCGGCCTCCTCCGGGATTACAAACAACGCGGACCACTCCTGGAAAAAGCTGCCACCCTCGCGATCTACGAACGCAATCACCTTCTGGAGGGCGGCGCCGTTCGGCGGCGCGCCACCCAGCAGCGGCTGTGCCAGCGTCAGTGACGCCGCGCTCTTCCCTGCCACCCGGCCGACGTTGAAAGTCACGCGGCGGATGAAGTTCACGTCGCCCCCCACATCCGCGGGGTTGTTGACAAACGCCGCCGCCAGCCCGCTGCCCACGTAGCCGGTCTGCTGCTGGTAATCGGCATCGACTGCGATGAGGTCGCCAATGGAGAAGCCGTTAAGGTCAGCGGCGGCGAGCTGCAATTCGGCCGCGGTCGAGCCCGGCTGCAGAGACACGGCGGAGATGGGCTGGCCACCGGTAGGCTGCGGCGCGGCGCCACTGCTGGCAGCCAGCACGTTCAGGTGCTCCGCACCCCCCGCGATGGCCATCTGCAGCTTGCCCCATTGCCGGAAGTCGCATTCGACGCGCGCGTCAAGCTGGCTGCGGAATTGCCCGCTCACTGCGCTATGGGCGCCGCTGCGAAGCTGCTGCAGGCGGGTCGTCGGGGTGCGCGCGAAGTTCTCGATCCATCCGGCATCGATCCAGGGGGCGGGCGGGGAGTCGAGATCGAAACCGGCGTTGGCGGCGGGATCAAAGATGGCCGGAGTCCCGGTTGCCCGCGCCACGGGCGCAAAGTAGGCGCGCAGCCGCCGGGCCAGGGGCGCCATGGGCGCGCGGAGAAGTGCTGTCGTACTCATTAGGACCCAGCCTCCGGATAGAAGAAAATGGTCAGGGAGGCAGCCCGTTCGAGGCGAATGACGGGAACGGAATCAGACGGGCTCCCGATCAATTGATCTCCCATTACCGTCCACAGCGGCGCTGCTCCCTGGAGCTGCGCCTGCGTCTTCAGGCGGAGCTCAGGCAGAGTCCACAGAATCTTCGTACCCAGATCCGCCGGGGGCGTTTGCGAGCAGTCGCATTTGCTGGTGGACGGCGGCGAACAGATGGCCAGCAACTCGGAGTCAAGTTGCGAGAGAACACGCCCCCGGTCCACGCCCTGCTTGTCCACCAAGCCTCCCGTCCAATAGGAGATAGTGCATTCCAGGCCGAGCAGCGGAGGCTGGCCGTTGCGCATGGGTGCCACGGGCTGCGCGGTTCCCCAGCCCAGATAGAACGCCTCGGGCAGCGGGCCGGCAGCGGTGATGTATTCGTTCTCCACCACGATCACCGCCGGTCGCGTGACACCGTTCAGAAACACCGTCCGCTGCGGGTTCAGGGTGGCGAGGCGGTCGCGCAGCGCAACATAAAAGCTGTCTTTGGCAGATTGCATAAGAGAGCTGTCGTCGGTCGTTGGTCGTTGGCCGTTGGTCGTCGGGCGCCAGCCGGAATCGCCAACGACTGAAGGCCGACGACCGACGACTTCTTTAGTCCGTCAGCACGATTCGGTACAGATAGGGCACATCTGCGAATGAATCCCAGCCGACACTTTCGATACGCAACAGCTTGCCCCCGTGCAATATTCCCAGAGCCGCATCGAACAAAGTGCTGGGAGGATCGAAGTTGCGCGATTCGGCGTGCGCGTTCACGGTGGAAGCCGCCAGCATGACCTCCATCCGGGTTCGCGCCGTGGTCGAACTCCCAATCTTGCGGACGACGGCCGGCGAAAGCGACAGTTGTTCGACGACGGGCGGCGCCAGACCCAGATCGGCGTTGTTCTGCTGGATCGGCACCGGCAGAACCAGGATCGCCTCACTCGGTCCCAGCGTCCGCAGCAGCGCGTCCGCAGCCCGCAACAGGGCTTCCGCGCGGGAAACATCGTTCGAAAACGCCCCCATGCCTCACCCCACCTTCTGCGCCACGTAGGGCGCCAGGCTGGCGCGGACCGTCGGGTCGAGCAGCGTGTCGGCGAAATATTCCAATTGCATGCGCTCCAGGCTGCCGACCCGGACGTTCAACGCCGGGGTCGCTTGCGCGTTGCGCACGATCTGCGCGCACGCGAACTTCACGGCATCCGGGATCACGGCCAGACCGGCCGTGTAGGTGATCTCCACCTCGTTATAGCCGAACCCGAGAGGATTCGAAGGCAAGGTCAGCTCGCCGGTATCGGCGCAGAAGTCCATGGAGGTGGCATCGATCGTGGACCACGTCCCCGGCAGCCCGAAGACCAGCGCGACGTCGAGAGCGAGGTCGCCCACGGGTCTCGCAAGGTCGGGGACCGGCCTATCCTCGCCGCGGCGTGGGACCGCATAACGGCCGCGCGCCGCCACCAGCGGAGAGGGAGCGGGTGCGACCGCCGCCAGGGGGAGATAGGTCAGCCGCACGGTGTTGCGATCGGGCCGCAGGCGCACCCGCTCGACGTACTGCGCCACCCCCAGCGTCGGACGCCGGCAGTGGGCATCCATCAAGGAGGAGGCGGCGGCAATCCATGCCGCCGGCACCGTCTTCTCCAGCCCGTAAGTACCGTACTCAGAAGCGTCGAGATAGATCATGGTCAGTTGCCAGTCTGGTCGTCGGCTGTCAGCCTTCGGTCGTCGGCCCCAAATCTCAACGGCCAACGACCGACGACCAACGACCGACGACTCTACCGGTGGACCTGCACGGCATAGTGCGCGGCGGAAGCGCTCTTGACGATCACGGCGCCGAACTTCACGATCACCATCTGGTGCGCCAGCGATCCGGTCGCGCCCAACTGGAACACGCGCGGATTGGCATCGGTGAGCCAGTGGTACTCGATCAGCGATTCGGTGACGATGTAGGCGGGCAGCACCGCATTACCGCTGCCCGGCGTCCCGGTGTAGCTCAGCGCCCATTCCGGGATCAGGGGCAGGTCACCGGCCTGGGTGGAGAGCGTCTTCACGGTCAACCCGCCGGCCACCTCGGTGGTCGAGAGCACGACGTTGAACTCCTGCTTCAGCTCGCGGTCGATCAGGTCGAGCAGCACGGGATTGGCGTAGATGGCCGTGGGCTTCACCTCGAAAGAGGAGTTGGCCACCATGCTCGCGATCGTAGCCTTCAGCCCATCGACGATCGAGTCTGTCGTGGCGATGGTCGCGACGTTGCCACCGGCTACGATCTGACCGGCCGCACCGTAATACTGTGTGGTGGTCGGGGCCGAGAGTGACGTGTCGTTGCCGTTCCACAGCGCCACGTCGTGGGTGCGCATCAGTCCGTCCACCGCATCGGCCAGATCTTTGGCTTGCAGGAAGGCGAACTGGCTCTGCTGCGCGCCCACTTCCATGTCGAACAGGTTGTAGTTGATCTGCGAAACCAGCGCCTTCAGCGGCACGCTACGCTCCACGCGCGTGGGCGAGCCCACCGTGGCCACGATGTTGCGCGGATCCACGAACGCTTGCGCCGCCGTGGGCGACACGATCGCCGTCTGCTCGAAGAAACGCGAGGGATGCCCGGTCGCCGGCACCTGCCGTACGCGCTGCCCGAAGGCGCCGCGCCGGCGCACGATGTCGCTGATCTCAGTCTGATAGAGGTTGACCTCCACCGCCCCCGGACCGAGATAGTCCGCGGCGGCGTGGATGTCCATGAAGGATGCTGTCATTGGTGTCCTTTCGAACAATTGAGATCTGTCATGCTGAGCGAGTGCGGGCCGGTTTTGCCCGCACGAGTCGAAGCACCCCTGCCCAACCGACATTTCTCGACTAGGGGTCCTTCGACTCGCGCGCCAACCCCAGGCGCGCTCGCTCAGGATGACAGTGGAATCAGTTACCCGATGATCCCGGCCCGCGCCATCTGGGCTTTGACCGCGATCCTCTGATCCACGGTCAGCACGGCCAGCGCCTTGTCGAGCGTGGCCATGTCCAGCTTGTCCTGGCCAGGATCGACGCAGCCGGTTTTGGCCAGCAGCGCGGTCACCAGGGGCGGCAGCGTCTTGCGCGCGGCCGCATGGCGGGCGGTCTCCGCCTTCAGGTCGGCATTGGTCCGCTCCAACTCGGCCAACCGTGCCCCGAGCTGGCGGCGGGATTCCGTTTCGTTCTCGTCCACGGCCGCGACGATGCGGTCGACCTGGGCGTTGAGCGCCTGCTGCTGCGCGTCCAGCCGGCCCACCGCTTTCTCCAGTGATTCGGCCGCGGACGCCAGCCGCTCGGCGCTGGCGATGATCTGTTGTGTGAGTTCTTCGTTCATGTGCTTTTGGCTCCTAGCTTCTAGCTTTTAGCTGCTGGCCTTTGGTTCTTGGCTCTTAGCTTTTGATTCTGAGGTGCTCTCCCGGTACTCGGTGCTCGGTACTCGCTTCCAGCTTGATCCACGTGTCCGGGTAGGCTGCCTTCTCACGGCGCAGGATGGCGGCGCCGGTGAAGGTGACGTCGGTCAGCACCCAGATGGAGGCGCGCACGTCGGCCACGCGGGCGTCGGCGATCTCGTACGACATCCCCAGTCGGTGTCCTCCCGGCGACAGCTCGCGCACGAGCTCGGGGAAATCGCGCGCGAAGAGATACCCCCCGACCTCCAGCCGGCCGTTGACGATCTCCGCCGAGGTGATGATTCCCACCTTGCGGCGAGCGTCATGGCCGTCGAGGCTGGGCGTGTAATCGAGGCCCATGCCGAGAAGTGACGCCAGCGCGCGCTCCGCCGCCGTCCGCGACAGCAGCACGCGATGCCCGCGCGCACCCGCTGGAGGCCGCGTGCTGGGCACGTCCACCAGCGTCAGCACGCCACGGAACGGTTGCCGGTTGGGATGCCGCGACACCGGGGGCATCTCGATCGCCATGGATTCGAGTTCAATGGTCATAAATTTTTTCGCCGCAGATGAAGGCGGATCACCGCGGATCCAAGTACGCACACGTGTGCCCAATTCCTGCGTGCCTCGGTTGTCCGCTGTGGTTAAAGCTTTTGAATGTCCGGTAGTCCCCGCAGCTGCCGGACTTCATTCACCGTCAGCACGCCGTTGCGCAGCAGGATCTCCTGGATCTGCGCTTCTTCCATCTCGTTGGGCGCGTCCACGTCGGTGAAAACGAACTCCAAGTCATTCCAGCCGAGCTTCTTGCTGATGGCGTCGCGCGTCAGGTGCTCGGCGAGCAGGCGCGCCGTGGGCACGATGGCCTGGCGGAATGCCTGGTCCGCCAGTTCCGCAGCGGTCGAGCGGTTTACGTCGCGCTCCAACCCGAGCATGAAGGGTGGCAGGTCGAAGGCGTCGGCGATCACTCGCATCAGAAACTCCTGCCAGCCGAGGCGGAGGTCCTGGTCGGTGCCGCCGCCGAAGCGCAGCACCTCCGGTTTGTTCTCGACCGCGAGGATGGGCACGCGGCCCGTGCCCTCGATCTCGTCCTGCCACCAGCGGATCAGGCGCTCGTGCTGCGACGGCCCCAGGTCCTGCAGCCACAGCGCGTACTGCACCACGGAGTTCGAGGCCAGCCGGGCGGCGTAGCGATGC
>JAHFUA010000125.1 GCA_023265315.1 Acidobacteriota bacterium
TTGAGGCGCTTGCGCGGCCCGTTCGGCAGCTTCGCTCTGCTCCGCCGTTCAGGGCAGGCTAAGTCCGAGCCGCGCGCCGAAATCCCGAGCGCAACCGGGGTCCCCAGCAAACCCGGGGTGGAAACCCGCTTTTGGTTTGCTGGGTAGTGAAGCGAGGGATCTTATGTCCGCGCTGCGCGTATTCCCTTCTCCAGTCTCGAACCGGCGGGCCTTGGCTGAGATCGCGGGAGTGGTCCCCGCGTCGCGGCTGGGAGTGCGCCCGCAGCCACGGACCATCCCCACCGGCATCGCGCAGGTGGACGCGCTCACCGGAGGCGTGCCCCGCGGCGGCCTGACCGAGATCTTCGGGCCGGCCTCGTCGGGCCGCACCAGCCTGCTGCTCTCCGTGCTGGCTCAGGTCACGGCACGGGAAGAAGTCTGCGCGCTGGTGGACGCGAGCGACGCCTTCGATCCCCACTCCGCCGCTGCCACCGGCGTGGACCTGAAGCGTCTGCTCTGGATAAGGTGCGGACGAAAAGTTTCCAGTTCCTCGTTTCTCGTTTCTCGAAAGAACCGCGCTTCTGCCGAGAAACGAGAAACCAGAAACGAGAAACTCGCTTCTGTGGAGCAGGCCTTGCGTGCCGCCGACCTGCTGCTGCAAGCCGGCGGATTCGGCCTGATGGCCATGGACCTGGGTGACATTCCGCCCGCGATCGCGCGCCGCGTTCCGCTGACCTCGTGGTTCCGCTTCCGCCGCGCGGTGGAGAACACGGCGACCGCGCTGGTTGTCGTCGAGCAGGAGGCCTCGGCAAAGAGTTGCGCGTCATTGGTGTTGAGGACAAAGCACTCAGCATTCAGCACTCAGCAGTCAGCCAAAGCGGGCGCAGTTCCCACGCATGCGCGGTTGCTGCATGGAATGCAGTTGGAGGTCGAGGTTCTGAATTCACGAATACTGGAACGCAAACCTGTTCGTTCAGCCACGACTTCGTTTGAATTACGAGCCTCTTGGGTTGGCTGAGTGCTGACTGCTGAGTGCTATGTCCTTCGCCGCCATCTACGTTCCCGATTTCCTGGTAGCGGCGGTGGTGCGCCTGGAGCCGTCGCTGCGGGGGAAAGCGGTGGCGGTGCTGGAGGGCAAGCCTCCGGCGGTGACGGTGGTGGCCATGAACGAGCGAGCAGCCGAAGCCGGCATCGAGCCCGGCATGACCAAGCTGCAGGCTGCGGCGTATCCGGTGGAACTGCGCCAGCGCTCCCCGGCGCAGGAAGCGGCCGCCCACGCCGCGCTGCTCGATTGCGCGCAGGTCTTCTCGCCGCGCGTGGAAGAGACGGCCGCCGATACGGTGGTGCTCGACATCGCCGGCCTGGAGCGCCTGTTCGGCCCCCCGGCAAAGCTGGCGCAGGGTCTCGCGCGACGCGCTTCGGAACTGGGATTGGAGATCAATGTCGCGGTGGCGGCGAATCCCGACGCCGCGACCCTCGCGGCGCGCGGATTTGCGGGCGTAACGATCATCCCGCCGGGCAGGCAAGCAGAGCGCCTGGGAGCGCTTCCGGTGGACGTGCTGCAAGTCGCGCCGGAGATCCTGGAGACCCTCGATCGCTGGGGTGTGCACAATCTCCGTGCGCTGGCAGCGCTGCCCGAGGTCGCCATGGTCGAGCGCCTGGGACAGGAAGGACTACGGCTCGAGAAGCTGGCGCGGGGCGCGGTCGAGCGCCCGCTGGTCCCGGCGGAGCCGCCGCTCGAGTTCGAAGAGACCATGGAGCTGGAGTATCCGGTGGCGCTGCTGGAGCCGCTGGCGTTCGTCCTGGGACGTTTGCTGGAGCAGCTCTGCGCCCGCCTGGAAGCGCGGGCGCTGGCAACGAATGAGCTCAGGCTGGCGCTGGATCTGGATGCGGCGTATAGCGCGGATGAGGTTTCACGTTTCGAGTTTCACGTTTCACGTGGCGAGGACCAACTTGAAACGCGAAACGTGAAACGTGAAACGCTGTTCGAGCGCACGCTTCGTCTTCCCCTGCCCATGCTCGACGCGCGGCTCTTCCTCAAGCTGCTGCAACTGGAGTTGCGGGCGCATCCGCCGGGGGCGCCAGTGGTGAAGGTGACGCTGGCGGCCGAGCCGGTCGAACCGCGGCCCGGCCAGGGAGGGCTGTTTCTGCCGGCGACGCCGGCGCCGGACCGGCTGGAGCTTACCCTGGCGCGCCTGGCGGGGATCGTGGGCGAGCAGAGGATCGGGGCAGCGGAGGTGCTGGACACGCATCGTCCCGATGGCTTCCAGATGAAGCGATTTGCGCTGTCTGCACCTCATCCGTCGAGCGCGAATGCAGGTCTGAAGGCCTGCTCCACCCTTCCCACGATGGCGCTGCGGCGTTTTCGCCCGCCGCTGGCGGCGACGGTCGGAGTATGCGAGGGAGAGCCGGTGCGCATCGCCGCCGGCGAGATCCGCGGCGAGGTGGCGTCGCTCTCCGGTCCCTGGCGGAATTCTGGAGAGTGGTGGAAAGAAAAAACGCCACCGATCGGCAGCGATGCACACGGATCAAACTGGACAAGGGAGGAGTGGGACATCGCGTTGTCGAACAGCAAAAGCATCGCTTTCTACCGGATTTACCGGGAGCTTGCGAGCGGCGCGTGGTTCGTGGAAGGAACTTATGACTGAGGGAATCGGGTGATCGGGAGATCGGGTCATCGGGTGATTGGTTTTCAATGACTCAATCCTACGTCGAGCTGCATTCCGCCTCTGCTTTCAGCTTTCTGGAGGGCGCTTCCGTGCCCGAGGAACTGGTGGATACGTGTGCCGCGGCGGAAATGCCGGCGATGGCGCTGCTCGATCGCGACGGGGTTTACGGCGCTCCGCGCTTCCACCTGGCCGCGAAGAAGGCGGGCGTAAAGGCGCATATCGGGGCGGAAGTTTCTTGTTGCGCGTTTCTCGTTTCTCGTAAGAACCGAGTTTCTGCCGAGAAACAAGAAACCAGAAACGAGAAACTCCCTCTTCTCGTCGAGTCCCGCGCCGGCTATCAGAACCTGTGCCGGCTGATCACGCGCATGAAGATGCGCGGCCCCAAAGACGCACCGCCGGAAGTGATCGCCGCCCGCGAAGACGACCTGCGGGAATGCGCCGCCGGGCTCGTCTGCTTGACCGGAGGTGACGACGGCCCTCTCGCCGCCGCGCTGGCCGGGGGAGGAATCGAAGAAGCGCGCCGCGCCCTCGAGCGCCTGGTCTCGGTCTTCGGCCATGAAAACGTTTATGTCGAACTGCAACGCCACTTCCTGCGCGAAGAAGAGGCGCGCAACCAGGCGGCGGTCGAGATCGCGCGTGCACTCCGCCTGCCCATCGTCGCCACCAACGGCGTGCGCTATGCGCGGGCCGGACAGCGCGAGATTCTCGACGCCTTCACCGCCATCCGCCATCACAAGACGCTCGAGACTGCCGGGCGCCTGCTGGCGCGCAACTCCGAGCGCCGCCTGAAAACACCCGCGGAGATGGCGCGCCTGTTTGCCGACCTGCCGGAAGCCATCGTCGAGACCAGGCGGCTCTCGTCGCGGCTCGAGTTCACGCTTGCCGATCTCGGCTACGAATTTCCGCGCTATCCCGCGCCCGAGGGCGAGACCATGATGTCGTTCCTGCGGAAATGCACCGAGGAGGGCGCGCGCGAACGTTACGGCCGCGTCGGCCACCCCCTGCGCCAGCGCGCCAAACGCCAGATCGAGCGCGAGCTGGCGCTGATCGAGAAGCTCGAGCTCGCCGGCTATTTCCTGATCGTGTGGGACATCGTGCGCTTCTGTCGGGAGCAGGGCATCCTGGTGCAGGGACGCGGCTCGGCCGCCAACTCCGCTGTCTGCTACTCGCTGGGCATCACCGCCGTCGATCCCATCCAGATGGACTTGCTGTTCGAGCGATTCCTCTCGGAAGAGCGCGGCGAGTGGCCGGACATCGATCTCGACCTGCCTTCGGGCGAACAGCGCGAGCGCGCCATCCAGTACGCCTATCAGCGTTACGGAAAACTGGGCGCCGCCATGACCGCCAACGTCATCACCTACCGCGGGCGCTCCGCTGCGCGCGAGATCGGCAAAGTGCTGGGCTTCGATCCTGAAATGCTCGACCGGCTTGCAAAGCTGGTGGGTGCGTGGGAGTACCGCGATCCGGATGAGACATTGGAGCGCCAGTTCCGCGACGCCGGCTTCGACCTCGCCCATCCTCGGCTGCGCAAGTTCCTCGACTTGGCGCTGGCGGTGCAGGACCTGCCGCGCCACCTCGGCCAGCACTCAGGCGGCATGGTTGTCTGCCAGGGACAGCTCGATTCCGTCGTGCCGCTCGAGCCGGCGACCATGCCCGGGCGCGTGGTGGTGCAGTGGGACAAGGAAGATTGCGCCGACATGGGCATCATCAAGGTGGACTTGCTCGGGTTGGGCATGATGGCAGTGCTGGAGGACTCGATCGAGATGATCCGCCGCGACTACGGCGAGGAGGCGGACCTGGCGCTCCTGCCGGCGGACGATCCTGACGTCTATGCCGCGCTGCAAAAGGCCGACACCGTGGGCATGTTCCAGGTGGAGAGCCGGGCGCAGATGTCCTGCCTGCCGCGGCTCCGGCCGAAATGTTTTTACGACATCGTGGTGGAGGTGGCCATCATCCGCCCCGGGCCTATCGTCGGGCAGATGGTGAATCCTTACCTGAAGCGCCGCCAGGGACGCGAGCCGGTCACCTATCCGCACCCGTCGCTCGAGCCGGTGCTGGCGCGGACGCTGGGCGTGCCGCTCTTCCAGGAGCAGTTGCTGCGCATGGCCATGATCGCCGCCGGCTTCACCGGCGGCGAGGCGGAAGAGTTGCGGCGCGCCTTCGGCTTCAAACGCTCGGAGCTGCGGATGCGCGACATCGAGGTGAAGCTGCGCGCCGGCATGGAGCACAACCGCATCGCACCGGAGGCGCAACAGCAGATCGTGAACGCCATCACTTCGTTCGCGCTCTACGGCTTCCCCGAGTCGCACGCCGCCAGCTTCGCCCTGCTCGCTTATGCCAGCGCCTGGCTGAAGTGCCATTACCTGGCGGCGTTTACCGCCGCGCTGCTCAACAACCAGCCCATGGGGTTCTATCACCCGTCGACGATTGTTAAGGACGCGCAGCGGCACGGGCTGAAGTTCAAGCCGGCGGATGTGACACGATCGGAGTGGCGGTGCACGCTGGAAGCGAGTCGCCAGTCGCCAGTCGTCAGTCGCCAGCCAGCGAGCGTGGTTACAACTGGCTACCGGCGACCGGCTACTGGCGACTTCTGTGTTCGTCTCGGGCTCCGCTACGTCAAGGGCTTGCGCGAGGAGGCGGCGCGCGCCCTGGTGCGCGAGCGGGAGCGGCGGCCGTTCGCTTCCATCGACGATCTGGCGCGGCGCGTGCCGGAGCTGCGCAAGAACGAGCTGGTGGCGCTGGCGGAGGTGGGAGCGCTGAATTCGGTTTCTGGTTCCTCGTTTCTCGTTTCTCGAGAGAAGCAGGTTTCTGCCGAGAAACGCGAAACGAGAAACGAGAAACTGCGGTTCCATCGCCGGGATGCGCTCTGGCAGGTGGAAAAGGCCGCCCACCATCCCGGGCCGCTGCTGCAGGAGATCGCCGAACCGGATGCCGCTTCGCCGCTGGCCGCGATGAGCGACGAAGAGCGTCTGGTGGCGGACTTCCGCGGCACCGGGCTGACGCTGGGCGCGCATCCCATGGCCTACCGGCGCGCGCAGATGGATGCGCTGGGGGTGCGTCCCGCGCGCGAATTGCCCGGCCTGCCCGACGGCCAGCGGGTGCGCACCGCCGGGTGCGTGATCGCGCGCCAGCGTCCCGGCACCGCCCGCGGCTTCGTCTTCCTCAGCCTGGAGGACGAGACCGGCATCGCCAACGCCATCATCACTCCCGATCTGTTCGAGCAGAACCGGCTGCTGCTGGTGGGAGAGCAGTTCCTGCTGGTGGAAGGTGTGCTGCAGAACCTGGACCACGTGGTCTCGGTGAAAGCCGAGCGCGTGCTGCCGCTCGCCATCACCGGCGCCCCCACCCGTTCGCATGACTTCCACTAAGGCCCCGCTGCTTTTCGGCAGTGGAAAGATTCGACATCAAGACATTCCACCAAAAAAAATCCCCCAGCCTCGCTTGTCCCGAGCGCCGTCGAAAAAATTTGTTTATACTAATCGTGGTCTCCCCCAGGAAGCGAGGCCGCTACACAATCTCGCACTTATAGAAGGAGTGCTGTTCCCATGCCGAGAGCTACCTCCCTTAAGAGCAGAAAAGCGTACACCACCAACGGTGACAATGACGCCGAGTCATCTGTAACGGTGATATCGGCGCCCAAGAACCTGGAAGAAGAAATCCGCATCCGCGCCTACCTGCTGTACGAGCAAGAAGGATGGCAGGAGGGCCACGACGAGGAATACTGGCTGCGCGCCGAGTCGGAGATTATGGCGCGCCGCGGCCAGCGCAGGGGTTAGTCTGGGATTGACGGCGGTCCTGCTCATCGACGACAACCCAGTGCAGTTGCGCGCGCGCGAGGCGGTTCTGCGCAACGCCGGGTTCGAAACCCGCATCGCTACGACCCAGGAAGGCGCCCTGGCTCTGCTCCGCAGCAAGGTGTCGGAGGGCATCGGAGCCATCATCACCGACCACATCATGCCGGGCCGCAGCGGGGCGGAATTCGTGCGCGCATTGTGCAGCGCCAAACCCGGGGTGCCGATAATCGTGATCACCGGACTGGCGGAGGCTGAAGGCGATTACCGCGGTCTCGGTGTCACCTTCCGCCAGAAGCCCTGCCCGCCGGAAGAGCTGATCGCGCTGGTGCGTTCTGCGATCACCGGTGCGACGGGTTAGGGCGTTCCGCTCCCCCACCCACTGAAAGCCCCGCTCCACCCCCACCGGTTCGACATCATCAATAATCCAGATCACGCTGTGAGGTCTTCGGTCGGCGCGGGCGCACCGGCTTGCGCTTGCGGGGTGAGCAGGCCGGCTTCATCGCTGTGGAGGTCATAAATTTCCGCGAAGTCGGCGTGGATCTCGCGGAAGGCGGCCAGCAATAGGGCATCGAAGTGTTGGGGGAGGGTTCGGCCGTCACCTTCGAGCATCACACGGCAGGTTTCGGGGTGGCTGAGCGCGGACTTGTAAGGGCGTTTGGTGCGCAGGGCATCGTACTGGTCCACCAGCATCACGATGCGGCCGGCGAGCGGGATGTCCAGGCCCTTGAGCCCGCGGGGATAGCCGCTGCCATCCCAGCGCTCGTGGTGGCTGAGGGCGATCTGCCGGGCCATTTCGATCAGGGGAGAACGGGAGCCGGAGAGCAGTTCGGCGCCGATCTCGGTGTGCCGCTTGAGCAGCATCCACTCGTCGCCGTTCAAGGGGCCGGGCTTGTGGAGAATGGCGTCGGGCAGGCCGATCTTGCCGACGTCATGCATGGGAGCGGCCTCGAACAGCAACTCGGCGTCTCGCTCAGCCCAGCCGGTGCACTGCGCCAGCCGGCGGGCGTAATGGGCGATGCGCTCTACGTGCTCCCCGGTCTCGTTGTCGCGGCGGCGGGTAGCACTCAGCAGCCGCAGAACAGTGTCGTGGTAGGAGCGCTCCAGCTCCCGCGACTGCTGCCGCTCGGCCAGCAGCGACGACTTCAGGTCCTGGGCATAGGCCTGCAACTGGCGGTTGGCCATCTGTAGTTGGCGCGTCCGCTCTTCCTCTTCCGCCAGCACCCGCTTCAGGTCGCGGGCATACAGTTCGAGCTGCGGGCGCAGATCCGGGATGCGCTGCGGCGCCCCGACGCGTCTCTCACCTCCGTTGCATCTGCTCACGGAGTCTCGTTCCCTCCCTCGCGGGTCGCCAGCACGCCCCGCACGCACTCCAGCAACTGCAGCGGGCTGAAAGGCTTGACCAGGTAGGCCCGGATGCCGAGCGCGAGTCCCCGCTGCCGGTCCTGCTCCTGGCCCATGGCGGTGAGCATGAGGATGGCGATGCCGGCCGTGGCCGGTTCGCTGCGCAACACTTCCGCCACCTCGATGCCGGTTTTGTGCGGCATCATCCAGTCGAGCAGAATAAGGTCGGGGTGCTCCCGCCGCGCCAGCGCCACCGCCTGGTCGCCATCGGCGGCATGCAGAACCCGCAGCCCCGGAGCCTCCAGCGTGGTCTCGATCAGCGTCCTCAGGCTTTCTTCATCATCGGCAATCAAGATGGTTTTCATTATGGCCCTCGGCCCTGTATATATCGGCCCAGTTACAAAGTATGAGAGGGGGAGGGTGAAACAACTGCAAGCACACTTCCAGCCCGCGAGCAAGTTGTGGGAATCTCCCTACCCGACCTCTAGTATGCAGTTGCAGCCGCGGAGGTGGCGACAGGATCGCAGCACAAACGCCGCACGTGTTGCCAATCTGGTAAGAATCTGCGGTGTGGGTTTCAATTGAGGAACAGGCCATCCACAGGGTTGTACGGTTGGACCACGATCAGCCCCGACTCCTGGCGCGCACGTTGCTGGACGCGCGTTGCGCAAATTTTCCCCCTCTGAGAGAATGATGAGAATCCGCGGTGTGGATCGATGCCTCAATTTGGTAGTTATGCACTTTTGCTGGCACTCGCCCTGAGTGTCTATTCTCTGGTTGCCGGCGCGGTGGCCCTGGCGCGCCGTGGCCCCTCTGCCGACCGCATCAGCGACACCGCGCGGCGGGCGGGCATGGCTGTCTTCATCGCCCTCACCGCCGCGGCCGTGGCGCTAGTGGCCGCCGCCTTCACCGACGATTTCTCCGTCGCTTACATCCTTCACCACAGCAACCGCGACCTGGCCATCCCTTACAAGTTCTCCGTGCTGTGGTCGGGACAGGAAGGCTCGCTGCTGTTCTGGGCGTGGCTGCTCTCCGCCTACGGGTTCGTCCTGCGCTGGCGGCACAAGGTAGACACCCGCCTGGTGGCCTATGCCTCAGTGATCGTGGCCGCAGTGCAAGTGTTTTTTGTTCTGCTCATCAATTTTGCCGCCAACCCCTTCGCCATGATGGTGGGCGAGATCCCGCCCGACGGCAACGGGCTGAACCCGCTGCTGCAGTACCCGGAGATGGTGATCCATCCGCCCATGCTCTACTTGGGCTATGTCGGCTTCTGCATCCCCTTCGCCTTTGCCTTGGGCGCGCTGATCATGAAGTACCCCGGCGAGAAATGGATCCACATCACCCGCCGCTGGACCATGGTCACCTGGGCGTTCCTCACCTGTGGCATCTTCCTGGGCGCGCATTGGGCCTACTCGGTGCTGGGCTGGGGCGGGTACTGGGGATGGGACCCGGTAGAGAACGCCTCGCTGATGCCGTGGCTGACCGGCACCGCTTTCCTGCACTCGGTCATGATGCAGGAGAAGCGCGGCATGCTGAAGATGTGGAACATGTGGCTGATCTTCGCCACTTTCATGCTTTCCATCTTCGGCACCTTCCTGACCCGCTCGGGTGTGGTCAGCTCGGTGCACGCCTTTGCGCAGTCCTCCATCGGGACTTGGTTCGTGACCTTCCTGGCGCTCACCTTCGCCACCTGCGTCTACTTCTTCGTGCGCAACCGCAGCGAACTGAAGAGCGAGAACAAGCTGGAATCGCTGGTCTCGCGCGAATCCAGCTTCCTGTTCAACAATCTGGTGCTGCTGGCTGCCTGCTTCGCGGTGTTGTGGGGAACGCTGTTCCCCGTGCTCTCGGAGTGGGTGCAGGGAACCAAGGTTACGGTCGGCCCGCCGTTCTTCAACCGCGTCAACCTGCCCATCGCCATGTTCCTGCTGCTGCTCACCGCGGTGGGGCCGCTGCTGGCCTGGCGCAAGACGTCGCCGGAGAGCTTGAAGCGCAACTTCCTGTGGCCGGCGGTGGCGGCCGTGGCGACGGCAATCCTGCTCATC
>JAHFUA010000126.1 GCA_023265315.1 Acidobacteriota bacterium
ACACCGCGCCCGGCCTGCACTGGAAATTTGAGGGAAGCTTCGTGGCGGCGAACATCAAGACCGCGGACGTGAGCGCGCACATGCGTCCGGTCCAGCGCCTCTCCGACCCGTTCAAGGACTACCTGAAGGTTCTGCGCGGCAGTCACAGCCTGGTCGAAAAGCTGTACCAACTGGACAAGGCTAAGGCTTTCGACGGCGCGGGCACGCCCGAGGGCAGGCGGTTCGTGGCTGAGAACATGGCGGCGGGCGCGCAGATGCTGGTCAACATGTGGTACACCGCCTGGCTGGAGAGCGCCCAGACCGAACTGAAGGTAGAGCCGAAGGGAGAGAAAAAATGACCGCTCCTCCTCTCGCTCCTGACCAGCAACAGCGCCTGCTGGAGGCCGCCCAGGCCATGCTGGACAAGGCTTACGCGCGGTTCTCGCACTTTCAGGTCGGGGCGGCCATCCTGACCGAACGCGGTGGTGTCTACGCCGGCTGCAACGTGGAGAACTCGTCCTATGGGCTCACCATCTGCGCCGAGCGCTCCGCCGTGTTTGCCGCCGTGGGCGCCGAAGGACCGGAGATGAAGATCCGCGCCATTGCTGTTTGCGCCCGCAACCAGGACGGCGATCAGCCCGCTTCGCCCTGCGGCGCCTGCCGCCAGGTGATCTTCGAGTTCGGACCCGAGGCCCTGGTGTTGTTCCAGGGGCCCTCGGGGCCGCAGCAGGTCGCAATCTCCGATTTGCTGCCCGGGGGCTTTCGGTTATGATGTGCACCCCTATATGAGCACAACTATGAACCCGCTCCCGCCTGTGCCGCTCCCCGTGTCACGGATGAAAGTGCTGATCACCCGCGACGAGATCACGCGCCGCGTGGCCGAGATGGGCCGCGACATCACTCGCGACTTCGAGGGCCAGAGCGTCCTGCTGGTGGGCGTGCTGAAAGGCGCGACCATCTTTTTGGCCGAGCTCGCCCGCAGCATCGAGCTCGACGCCACTTTCGACTTCTTCGGCGTCTCCAGCTATGCCGACCGCACCCAGCCCAGCGGCGAGGTGCGCCTCACCAAGGATGTGGACACGTCGCTCGAGGGCAAGAACGTCATCCTGGTGGAGGACATTTTGGATACCGGGCTGACGCTGAACTACCTGAAGAACGTCGTCCTGCAGCACCAGCCGCGCTCGTTCAAGATCGCCGCCCTGCTGGACAAGCCGGCGCGCCGCATCCAGCCCATCGACGCGGATTATCTCGGCTTCACCATTCCCAACGAGTTTGTCGTGGGATACGGGCTGGACTATGCCGAGCACTACCGCAACCTGCCGGACATCTGCATCCTGCCTCCGGAGGCTTACAGCGCCGGGTAGGGCTGCTGTAGCATGGCTGTAATGAGCGTCTACTCCAGCCTGGGCGCCGAACGTCCGGCGCTTTCTGTCCCGGAATGGCAGGCCGCGGCCTGGTGCATCGACCATACGCTGCTGCGCCCGGAAGTCAGCCGCGCCCAGGTGGTGCAACTCTGCGAGGAGGCGGCGCAGTATGGCTTTGCCTGCGTGATGATCAACCCCACGTGGGTCTCGTTCTGCGCCAGCCGCCTGCGCGATACTCCGGTGAAGACGGGGGTGGTGATCGGGTTTCCGCTGGGCGCGTCCGTCACCACCGCCAAGCGCCTGGAAGCTGAAGAATGCCTGCGCCTCGGCGCCGACGAACTCGACATGGTGATGAACATCGGCGCGCTCAAGTCCGGCGATCACGCGCTGGTCGAGACCGACATGCACGCTCTCGCCGAGACCTGCCACCAGGCCGGAGCCATCCTCAAGGTCATCCTGGAATGCGCCCTGCTCACCAACCAGGAGAAGGAGACCGCGTGCCGGCTCTCGCTGGCGGCGGGCGCGGATTTCGTCAAGACCTCCACCGGCTTCAGCACCGGCGGAGCAACGCTCGCGGACGTGGCCCTGATGCGCCGCGTGGTCGGTGATCGCTGCCGCGTCAAGGCGGCCGGGGGCGTGCGCAACGCCGCCGATTTCGCCGCCATGCTCAAGGCCGGCGCCGACCGCATCGGCACCAGTTCGAGCGTCAGCATCATGCGCGAACTCGGCGCCACGGGAACCCTGGGAGCGACTCCATCGCGGAGCGCATATTAGACCTTGGTCGGAAAACTCTTTTAACCAGCGCGCTCCCACGATAAGCTTCCGTTTCCTTATTCCGCCTGAACAGGGGGTCTCGCGAGCGCCGGCAGCAAGGGGCTCGTCCGCGACGATGCGCGCCATCGACGTTATCCGCAAGAAGCGCGACGGCGGCGAACTGTCGCCGGAAGAGATCGAGTTCTTCATCAGCAGCTACACTTCCGACCGCATCCCCGATTACCAGGCGGCCGCCTGGCTTATGGCCGTCCTGCTGCGCGGCATGACCCGCGCCGAGATCGCCGCGTTCACCGAAAGCATGTTGCACTCCGGCAGCGTGCTGGATTTCTCCGACCTGCCCGGATGCAAGGTGGACAAGCACTCCACCGGCGGGGTGGGCGACAAGACCTCGCTGGTGATCGCGCCCACGGTAGCGGCGGCCGGGGTGCTCGTCCCCATGATCAGCGGCCGGGGGCTCGGGCACAGCGGCGGGACCCTCGACAAGCTGGAATCCATCCCCGGGTTCAACGTCAATCTCTCGCTGGCGGAATTCCGGCGCGTGCTCGCGACCTGCGGCTGCGCGCTGATCGGGCAGACCGCCGAGATCGCGCCTGCCGACAAGAAGCTCTATGCGCTGCGCGACGTCACTGCCACCGTTGAAAGCCCGCCCCTGATCTGCGGCTCCATCATGAGCAAGAAGCTGGCGGAAGGCATTGACGCCCTGGTGCTGGACGTGAAGACGGGCAGCGGCGCGTTCATGAAGTCCGAGGAGGCCGCCACCTCGCTGGCCGAGCTTATGGTCGAGACCGGCGTGCGCATGGGCAAGAAGATGGTGGCGCTCATCACCGACATGGACCAACCCTTAGGCAACAAGGTCGGCAACGCGCTCGAAATCGAGGAATGTATCGAGGTGATGCGCGGCGCGGGACCCGCCGACCTGCGCGAGCTGTGCCTGGAACTGGCGGCGTGGATGCTGTTCCTCGCCGGCCGCGTCACCAGCCTGGATGAGGGCCAGCGGCTGGCGGCAGAGCTGATCGCCTCCGGCGCCGCGCTGGAAAAATTCCGCGAGATCATCACGCTGCAGGGCGGGGACGCCAGCGTGATCGACGACACGGGCCGCTTGCCGCAAGCCCACAATCGCCTGCCGATCCTGAGCCGCAGCAACGGCTTCGTGGTTTCGATCCAGTGTGAGCAGGTGGGTGTCGCCAGCCTGGTGCTGGGCGGTGGCCGCGAGAAGAAAGACGACTCCATCGATCCCGCAGTGGGGGTTGTCGTGCATAAAAAAGTCGGCGCCGCCGTCCATGCGGGCGAACCGCTCTCGACCGTCCACTACAATTCCGACGCCCGGCTGAGCGAGGCGCGCCGGCTGCTGGAGGAAAGCTACGCGATCGCGCCACAGCCGCCCATTTCGCGGCGGCCGCTCATCCACAGAATCATCCAGGGGATTCGACATGTCGAAGCGGGCACGTAGTGGTCAGGGGCTAAAACCCTGGCCGGGAGTGGATATGATTCGTGGGCCTGAGGTTGGATTACGCACCAGGGTGGAGCAGGCCTTTAGGCCTGCATTCAGGCGGTGTTTTGACTTGTGGGCTTCAGCCCCTGAGGTCCTCGGATGATCGCAGCGGGAATGCGCACACACACAATGTGCCCCTCAGCGGCTAAAGCCAAGCAGCAGCGACGCCGCCATTTATGCAGGGCTGAAGCCCTGCTCCACCCACATCCCTCCGGCAGCATGAGTAATGCAAGCGAAGGCCCGCGCTTCCACCTCGCGACTCGCGCCTCACGGCTCACGACTGGGGGTTCCGCATGGGCCGCCTGATGGGATTCGTTGGCCTGGCCACCATGCTGGGCCTTGCGTTTCTCTTCTCCACCAACCGCCGCAAGATCAGCATGAAAACCGTGATCTGGGGAATCAGTCTCCAGTTCCTGTTCGCGTTGTTCGTGCTGCGCTTTTCCTTCGGGCGCAAGCTGCTGACCTGGGCGGGCGCGGGCGTGAACCAACTGTTGAGCTATTCCTTCGCGGGTTCGTCCTTCGTCTTCGGTGAACTGGGCAAGAAGAGCGGCCAGATGGGGTTCTTCTTCGCCTTCCAGGTGCTGCCTACGATCATCTTCATCTCCGCGTTTTTCGCGGTGCTCTATCACTTCGGCATCATGCAGTTCATCATCCGCCAGTTCGCCAAGATCATGGTGCGCATGGGGGCCAGCGGCGCCGAGTCGCTGGACGTGGCCGCCAGCATCTTCATGGGACAGACGGAAGCGCCCCTGACCATCCGCCCGTTTCTGCCCTCGCTCACGCGCTCGGAGCTGATGACGGTGATGACCGCGGGCATGGCCCACGTCTCCGGCGGCATCATGGGGGCCTACATCCTCTACGGCATCGAGGCCAAGCACCTCCTGAGCGCGGTCATCATGACCGCCCCCGGCACAATCCTGATGGCCAAGATGCTGGTGCCGGAAATCGAGGAGCCTCTGACCTCGGCCAAGCACAAGCCCGGCACGCAGGCGGCGTCTGCCGCGGCCGAACTCGATGCCGCCTCCATGCCCAAGGACGAGAACGTGCTCGGCGCCATCGCCCGCGGCACCATTGACGGCCTGCACCTGGCGCTGAATGTGGCCGCCATGCTGATCTCGTTCCTGGCGCTGATCTACCTGGTGAACGGGATCCTCGGCGGCATCCACAATCATGTGGCATCGTGGTTCCCTGCCAGCCTGGAGACAATCTTCGGTGTAATCTTCGCGCCCATCGCGTTCGTGATTGGTATCCCGTGGAAGGATTGTCTGGCGGTCGGCAACCTGCTGGGCACGCGCATGGTGATCAACGAGCTCGTGGCTTATTCCATGCTGGGGGCGCAGAAAGCGATGCTCGACCCACGGTCGTTCACCATCGCCACCTTCGCCCTGTGCGGGTTTGCGAACTTCAGCTCCATCGGCATACAGATCGGCGGCATCGGCGCGCTGGCGGAGAACAAGCGCGGCGAGCTGGCCCGGCTGGGCTTCCGCGCCATGATCGCCGGAACCATGGCTAATCTGATGTCGGCCTCGATTGTGGGAATATTGTTGACGTGAGGAGCGATTGACTACTGCCACACAATCCGACCCACTCGACGAATTCTCCCGCGCGGAAGCGGCGGCGGAGTTCATCCGCTCGAAGACCGCGCTGCGCCCCGAGATCGCACTGGTGCTGGGCTCGGGGCTGGGTGACTTCGCCGACGGCATGGCCGACGCGGTCCGCATCCCCTACGGCGAGATCCCCCATTTCCCGCGCTCGACCGCCATCGGCCACGCCGGGCGGCTGGTGGTGGGCCGCATCGCCGCCACGCCCATGGCCGTCATGCAGGGCCGCGTGCATCTCTACGAAGGACACTCCATCAAGGATGTCGCCTTCCCCATGCGCGTGTTCGGGCGGCTGGGCATTCGCGCCGTCATTCTGACCAACGCCGCCGGCGGCCTCTCGAGCGACCTGCATCCCGGCTCCCTGGTGCTGATCCGCGACCACCTCAATCTTCAGGGCGCCAGCCCGGTCTCCGGTCCCAACGATGAGCGCTTCGGGCTGCGCTTTTTCGACATGACCACCGCCTACGATCCCGAGTTCCGGCGCATCGCGCAGGAAGAAGCCAAGCGGCTGGGGCTGTGGCTGGGCAGCGGCGTGTACGCGGCACTGCCGGGGCCGTCGTATGAGACTCCGGCTGAGATCCAATACCTGAAAAAGATTGGTGTGGACCTGGTGGGCATGTCCACCGTACCCGAGGTCATCGTGGCACGCCACATGGGCATCCGCGTGCTGGCCATCTCCTGCGTCACCAACCTGGCAGCCGGGCTGTCGCAGCAGGCCATCAATCATCTTGAGGTACTGGAGATCGGGGCGCGCGTGCAGAAGGAACTGGTGGCCCTGCTGACGGCGGTCATCCCGCGGATGGCCGCGACGCTCGCCTTGGAACGCAAAGCCTAAAGCCCTGCTAGGCCGGCATCCCTATGGCACATCACCAAGAGGCGTCCACCCGGGAGGGATGGACGCCCAAGAATTGCGAACTTCGGAACTTACCACGTCAGCCTGGCGCCGATCTGAATCTGGCGCTGGCCCGGACCACCCAGGGTGCTGCTGGTGTTGTTGATCTGACCGAAGTTGGATGTGTAAGTAAGAGGGATGGGGTTGGCTGCTGTGCCGCAGGTCGTGGTTGGCGCCCCGCAGCTCCCAATCGTGAACTGGCTCCCAGTGCCGCCAATCGCCCCGTTTACCGAGGTCGAGTTGATATGGTTCAGGAGGTTAAAGAAATCGGTGAACAGCTCGAAGCTGGCGCGCTCTTTGTAAGCGAACTTCTTGCCGACGCGGAAGTCCACATTCACAATGCCGGGCACCTGGTAGGCGTCGCGCGGAACCCAGGGCACGCGAGCGGAACCGCCGGCGCCCAGAATCCCCAGGCTGCTGCGCACGTAGGTCACCCCCGTCGGAAGAGGAGCATTGCCGCTGACGAACCCGGAGTAGGGAGCACCCGAAGCGGCAGAGATAACCGGGGAGAAGGTGAAGCCGTCCAGAAGCATCTTGGCCAGGGTGTTGCCGCTCTTGACGAACTGCGGCTGCCAGATAGCGGCGCCGGAGAAGCGATGGCGTACGTCGAAGATCGAGCGCCCTTTCTCCAGAGCCAGATTGAATGGATTAAGCACGTTGTTGGGAGAAGTAAAGGTGGTCGAACTCTGTCCGTTATCGTTGGCGTGGGCGTAAGTGTAGGAGGCTTGTACCTGGAGCCCGCCCGTCATGCGGCGGTTGAACTGGAAGACCAGCGCATTGTAAGTGGAGTGGGCAATGTCGGAGATGGCGGTGATACGCCCGAAGCTGGTGTTGGGGCGAGGATGCGCTGCATCGGGGCCAGTGAAGAGCGGCGCGGTCAGGACCTGACCATCCATGGGCCCGCCGGAGACCCTGTAGGTGATGGTCTGAGTCGGAGGGAACAGATTGGTATCGATGAACAGCGGCAGGTCGCGTCCGAGACTGCCCAGGTACGAAACCGAAACCGCGGTGTTGTTGGCGACCTCTTTTTCGAAGGTCAGGTCGAACTGGTGGACCATCGGGTTCTGCGTGTCGGGTGGGAAGACAACGACATCAGGCGCGGCCGCCGGATTCGGCGGCGGCGCCGTGGGAACAACGTTGGGATAGGACGGGGCGCCCGCGGTCGAGGGCGCGAAGGTGAACTGGAGTTGGCCGGCGGTATTGCCGGTATTGGTAATGGCATTGGAGATTGTCGAATTGATGATACGACCGTAGGTAATGCCGTAACCGCCACGGAGGACCGCCTTGCCATTGCCGCTCATGTTCCAGGCAAAGCCCACGCGGGGACCGAAGTTCAGAGTGTCCGAGGGGAATTGGGAGGTGGCAGGCAGATTCGGTTTGGGGACCTGCGGGCTGGGCATCTTCTGGTAGTCGTAGCGCAGACCCGCGGTCAGGGTAAGGCGAGAGCTCACACGCCAATCGTCATTGGCAAAGAATCCCACATCCCAGGTCACAAACTCGAACGCGGGGGGGCCGAATCCCTGGTTGAACTGGTTGTAGCAACCAGCGCCCGCGCAGAATGGAGCATGGCTGGTGGTGAACGCGATGTAATCGCTGATGAAGTCAACGCGGTTGTTGTAGCTGTAGGCACCGGCATTCTGGAAAAGGTTATTCAGCAGGTCGTCCACCTTCCTGATGTCGGCACCGAATTTGAACAGGTGTTTTCCACGGCTAATGGAAAGCGTGTCGGCGAATTGAGTGCTGCGCTCATCCGGGTAGGCGGCGCGATCCAGGAAATTGGGTTTCCAGAAGGTGAAGCCGGCGGTCCCGGAGATGCCAATCTGAGGTGAGATTCCGAACTGCGAAACCGGCTCGCCCGCAATCGAGGGCTGCCCGGTCTGAAACTCGAAGTCGCGCCCGTAGGAGAAGCGGAATTCGTTGACCATCCTGGAACTCAGGGTCGAACTCAGGCGCGCCACCAGGGTGTCGACCTTGACGAAGTCGTCGCCGAAGCTTTCCACCCCACGGAAGACCACGGCCGCAGTCTGGACGCCCGCCGGCGATGACCACCGCATGCGGTTGTATTCGACCGACGCGTGATGCTTATCATTGATGTTCCAGTCGAGCTTGGGGAACAGAACCAGCTCATCACCCTTGCGGGCTACGTTGCCGGTCAAAGTATTGAGGAACCCAGTCAGGACAGCATTCCCCTGGGCCGCGGTAATGCCGCGGCCGGTCAGGGTTGTCACCTCGGAAGAACTGAGCGGAGCAAAGAACGCGCCCGGGTTGGAGGGTGAGGCGACCGCCGGGAAATTGCGAAGCTGCTGGTCGGCGCTGAAGAAGAAAAACAGCTTGTCCTTGATGATGCTGCCGCCGATAGCCCCGCCAAACTGATGGCGCCGGTCGGGCGGCTTGATGGGAACCACGGTGTTCACATTGTTGACCAGAACAGTCTGCGTGGTGAAGGGATTGGTGGCCCCGATGTCGCTGTCGCGGTAATACCAGAAGGCCTCGCCATGCAGGCTGTTGGTGCCGCTCTTGGTGACGGCGTTGACCACGCCGCCGGCAGCCCGGCCATATTCCGCGGAATAATTCGAAGTGTTAACTTGGAATTCCCGAATCGAGGCTTCGCTGATGGAATAGCTGATGCGGGTGCGGCCTTTCTCCTCCGCGAAGAAGGCCTGGTTGTTGTCGCCGCCGTCCACCATGTTGTTGTTCAGCAGGCCGGAAATGCCGCGAAAGCTGATGAGGCCGAAGGTGCCGTCGGCGCTGGCGCCAGGTGTGCCGAGCGCAAACGTTGACCAGCGCCGCGCATTGACGGGCGCGTTGTCCATGGTCGCCGCATTGATGTTGGTGGTGAAATCGGAGCGATCGGTCTGGACCACCGGCGCTTCCGCGGTGGTAGTGACGGCGCTCGCGGTCGCGGCAGGCTTCAGGGTCGCTTCGATAGAGGTGGAGCGACCCACTTCCACAATCACGTTGCTGTGTTTGAAGGTGCCGAATCCCGCCGCGGCGATCTCCAGACTGTAGACGCCAGGGTTCAGGCGATCGATGACGTACCGCCCAGCCTTATCGGTTTCTGTCGAAGCCTTGGCGTTGGTGCCCAGGTTGACAGCATCAACCTTGGCTCCAACGATGACGGCGCCGGTTTGGTCGGTGACCAGTCCGACAATGGCACCGATGGCCTGGGAGTGGGCCGACGGCACACCGGCTGTCGTGTAAACCAAAGCACATAACAAAAGCGCCACAAGCGACCTTAGCGTAAAGCAACGCATCCTATCCCTCCTCAAGAGGTTGTGCTCGCTGGCTCCCCCGGGGAACCGAAGTAATGTTTGATAAGGAAAAAACCACTGAACTGACCACGCATACTGCCCCCTGGGCCTGTCGACGATCGGACATACACCCGCGAAGCGTGGAATGCCTGCGTGCGGGAGCCTCAGTTCTGTAGGGGGTTACGACGGCGCGATTAGAATCGAATCCTGCTGCTCGCGTCAATCGAAAACTGGTTAGTTTTCGACAATTTCCGCAGCGCGCGAGCATGCGGTTCTTCTCGCACCGCGCCGGGGAGAATACCAGATAG
>JAHFUA010000127.1 GCA_023265315.1 Acidobacteriota bacterium
ACCGGCTGCCGGGCATGCAATGTGAAGTCGTATTGCGCGGTGTAGAAGCCTGGGGCCTCGGCGGTGATCCGGTAAGCGCCGGCCTCCACGCCGGTAAAGCGGAATTCACCGTTGCTTCCGGTGGTGGTCTGCTGTGCCTGCGTTCCGTTCCAGTGACGCAGTGTAACTTCGACGTGCACGGCTTGCTGCTCTGGGTTGCGTACCACGCCTTCCACCGCAGTCTGCGCCCAGGCTGCAGGAACCGTCGCTAGGACCAACAGCATACGAATGATGCGCGTCAACATGGTCGTGCAGGTAGGGAATAGCCCCGCCCGCCCCTGCCCCGAGGAACCCTACGCCCGGCCGGCCAGCTCAGGGGTGAGGTGCAGGACAACGGCAGCCAAACGGCTATTGTGGAGGAACTCTGGATTTTCGTCGAGGGGTGGACTGGGGGAATCGCCGAAATCGCCGTTAACACCAAAAAAGGCGACCCATGCGGGCCGCCCTTCTCGGTACTTGGTACTAGCTTACGCGTGCGCCGGGCCTGGGCTGGCGCTTGGCTGGCGTCCGGGCTCGGGCTTGAGCACTTTCTGCACTTCGTCCTCACGCGGCACTGGCGGTTTGGCCGGAAGTTCCTTGCCTTCGATGATCATCTGGATCTCGTTGGCATCGAGCACTTCGCGCTCCAGCAACGTCTTGGCGATCTTGTCCAGGGTGTCGCGGCTGCCGCTCAGCACGTCCACCGCCGCCTTGTAACCGTCGTCCACGATGCGGCGGACTTCCTGGTCGATCTTGATGGCGGTGTCCTCGCTGTAGTCGCGGTGCTGAGCGATCTCGCGCCCGAGGAATATCTGCTCTTCCTTCTTGCCAAAGGTGAGGGGGCCGAGCTGGCTCATGCCCCACTCGCAGACCATCTTGCGGGCGAGCTCGGTGGCCTGCTCGATGTCGTTGCCGGCGCCGGTGGTCATCTGGTGCAGGAACAGCTCCTCGGCCACGCGCCCGCCCATCATGATGGCGATGCGGGTCTCCAGGTACTCGCGGCTGTAAGTGTGCTTGTCGTCAATGGGCAACTGCATGGTGACGCCCAGCGCCATGCCACGGGGAATGATGGTGACCTTGTGCAGCGGGTCGGAGTGCTTCATCATGGCCGCCACCAGCGCGTGTCCGGCCTCGTGATAGGCGGTCATGCGCTTCTCCTCTTCGGAGAGGATCATGCTCTTGCGCTCCGCGCCCATGAGCACCTTGTCCTTGGCCAGCTCGAAGTCGTACATCATCACCGTCTTGCGGTTCTGGCGGGCGGCATTCAGCGCCGCCTCGTTCACCAGGTTGGCCAAGTCGGCGCCGCTGAAGCCTGGAGTCCCGCGCGCCAGGATGCTGAGGTCCACGTCGTCGTTGAGGGGAATCTTGCGGGTGTGCACCCGGAGGATCTCCTCGCGCCCGCGGACATCGGGACGCGGCACCACCACCCGGCGATCGAAGCGGCCAGGACGCAGCAGGGCGGGATCGAGCACGTCGGGACGGTTGGTAGCGGCGATGAGGATGACGCCTTCGTTGGATTCGAAGCCGTCCATCTCCACCAGCAACTGATTGAGCGTTTGCTCGCGTTCGTCGTGACCGCCGCCCAGGCCGGCGCCGCGATGGCGGCCGACCGCGTCGATCTCGTCAATGAAAATGATGCAGGGAGCGTTCTTCTTGCCCTGCTCGAACAGGTCGCGCACCCGGCTGGCGCCCACGCCCACGAACATTTCTACGAAGTCGGAACCGGAGATGGAGAAGAAGGGCACGTTGGCTTCGCCGGCCACGGCGCGGGCCAACAGGGTCTTGCCGGTTCCCGGAGGCCCCACCAGCAGCACGCCCTTGGGGATGCGCCCGCCCAGCTTCTGGAACTTCTGCGCCTCGCGCAGGAACTCGATGATCTCGCGCAGCTCCTCCTTGGCTTCATCCACGCCGGCTACGTCCTTGAACGTGACCTTCTTCTGCTGCATGGAGAGCAGGCGGGCGCGGCTCTTGCCGAAACTGAGCGCCTTGCTGCCGCCGGTCTGCATCTGGCGGATCATGATGAACCACAGGGCGCCGAACAGGATGAGCGGCGCGATCTGCAGCAGCCAGCTCGGCCAGTTCCCGCTCTGCGCGTCCTTGACGGTGATGATGACGCTCTTGTCCTGCAACTGCTTGATCATGTCCGGGTAGTTGGACGGGACGGTGGTGTGGAACCCTTTCTTGTCGGCGCGGTATTTGCCCCGGACCTCGGTGCCGATGATGGTGACCTCGGACACATTGCCCTGGTTCACCTGCGACATGAATTCCGAGAAATTGATCTCGGCGTCCTTGGCGCCGCTGCCGCCCGCCTTCACCACCTGCCACAACAGCACGCAGGAGAGGACGATCACCAGCCAGAACAAGATCGTCTTTACGGTTGAATTCACCTGAAACTCCTCCCAGAACCCTTTTCCCCGGCGCTCGCGCTCAAGGAAGCCGGCACCCTCGTGCCGACTCAAATGCTTCTAAATGACTTAGATGCTCGAGCCGCGCTTCCCGACAGCTCTATTTTAAATCCTGCGCGGCGCCGTTTGCCCGGTGCCAAAAGTACCATGTCCGCGAAGAGTTACCCGGCGGTCGCGGCGGGAGTTTTGGCGGCGCTGGCCACGTAGGGAAGGTTGCGCCCCAGCAGGGGCGAGCCCAAACCATACCCCAGCATATATGACGCTTCGATGGCATAGCCCCAATAGTCCGCCTGCAAAGCTACCCGCCGGTCCGCCTGCTTGTCCAGCAGGGTGGCCAGCTTGACCGACAAAGCTCCCCGCGCCATCAGGTTGCGCATCAGGAACTCCTGGGTGATGCCGGACTTGACAATCCCCTCGATCAGCAGCACATGCTTTCCCTGGACGTTCAGCTCGGGACCGTAAAAGATCTCGGCTCCGTGCTTGATCTCTCGCGTCTCGGGCTTCACGAACTGGCAGACGACCGGGACGTCCAGCGCCCGCACCAGGTCGGCCATGAAGACAAAGCCGTTCTCCAGGACGCAGACGGCGTACACCGTCCGGCCACGGTAATCGCTGGAGATCCGTTCGGCCAGCTCGCGGACGCGGCCGGCAACCTGCTCGGCCGTGAACACTACCTTCAAATCGTCCAGTTCACCGTGCACCGGTCACCATTCCTGCCGAGGATGCAGAACGTGCTCCTCGATCACCACCACCAGCTTCGCGCCGGCGGCGGGCTGGAACTCGGCGGAAGCCCCGAAACCGCGCGCCCATACCAGCGTGCCGCCACTCGCCGCCACCGGCCAGGACCGCCGTTCCCCCCGGGGCACGTGCCGCTCTTCGAAGAGTTCCTTCATCTTCTTCGGCCCCTTGCTGTGCGCCGGCCACAAACGGTCTCCCGGCCGCCAGTTGCGCACCACCACTTCCCGCCCCAACGCCACCGCATCCAGCGACTGTTGGGGATTATATCCTGAGGCTCCGGGCTTCACCGGCCGCAAAAATGCCCGAATCATCCGCCCCGCCTCTCTGATTTCCACTTCGCCCGGAATTGGCAGACGATACTCGTAGGCGAGTGGTGCTGGCTGGTCTGTATTACGCCGCAGCTGGAACCGAAGTTCCTGCTGCTCGCGCGCGGCAACCCAACCGCCGGGAAGCTCGCAAGTCTTGCCCCCATCACAGCAACGCGCGGCGCGGAGCAACTGCGTCAGATGTTCGAAATCCAAGGTGACGCCGAGCCTTTGCGCACAATTGCGGAGGATGCGGCGCTGCAGTGCGGGCGGAAAGGCCAGCAGGCGCGGTAGGTTCACCGTCAGGCCGGAGGCGGCGGAGTCCTCAATGACCTCCGGCATAACCCGGCTGAGCTCAGCTTCCCAGTAGTTCTCTTCCTCTCGCGCCACCTCGGCGAGTTGCGCCAGCGCCGCCACGGCGGTGGCCTGGAATCGAGTCTCGATCAGTGGGATGAGCCCGTGGCGAATACGATTGCGCGTGTATTGCAGGTCGCGGTTGGTGGCATCTTCCCGCCAGCTCTGGTTGATGCTCTCTAAGTAGTCGCGAACCTCCGCGCGCCGAATCCCGAGCAGAGGCCGCACGATGTAACGCGCCTCTTGCTTGCCGCATACGAGGACTGCCTTCTTGGGATAGATCCCCGCCAGCCCCCTGGTACCAGCGCCGCGCAACCCGCGCATCAGCACCGTCTCGGCCTGGTCGTCCATGGTGTGCCCGGTGGCGACCGCGTCCAATGCCTGCCGCTCGAAGAACGATTCAAAGAACCGGTAGCGTGCTTCGCGGCCGGCAGTCTCCAGGCTCAGCCTGTGCTCGGCCGCATACGCCGGCACGTCGGCGCTGGAGCGCTGAAACTCGAGGCCCTGTTGTTCGGCCAGCCGGAGGACGAAGCGTTCGTCTTCATCGGCGTCCGCGCCGCGGATCCTGTGATTGAAATGCAACACCGAGAGAACGATCCCTAACTCACTGCGCAGCTCCAGCAGCACCCGCAACATCGCTACCGAGTCCGCGCCCCCCGACACCGCCACCCCCACCCGGTCGCCGGGCTTCAGCAGCTCATGTTCGCGGATATAAGCCAGCACCTTCTCGCGCACCGTTTCATAGTAAATGCTTTTCACCACGGAGACACAGAGACAGGGAGGGATTGACCCATTGACTTCGTGTGGATTGCGCCTTGGCCCGTTCTCCGCCCGCCCTGAGCGTAGCGAAGGGACCAACGACTACCGCCCGCTGAAGTGCTCCCATCCTCGCGGAGGTAGCGGCTTCCGCTGGCCGTGGCTGTCCACCAGCCACATGTCGCGGCCGCGGATGATCTCCCCGATGCGAGTGACGCGCACACCGGCGATCTTGCTGGGAAGCGGGCGCGATCCCGGCGCGGTGAAGAGCAATTCATAATCCTCTCCCCCGTGCAGGGCGTAGTGCAGGCTGCTGGTGGGCAATCCACTAGGGCGCGGGATGGCGGCCTCGCGGACCAGCGCCCCCACCCCGCTCTCCGCACAAATATGCCCGAGGTCGGTGGAGAGGCCGTCGCTGACGTCGATGGCCGCCGTCGCCAGGCCCTGTTCGCGTAGCCACCGGCCGACGGCGACTCGCGGCTGGGGATAGAAGTGAGGCGCATGTGCTGTGTAGCGCGACTTGGCCTTCGCTCCCAGCGCCGCCAACCCTCCTTCGCGCAGCAGGGACAGGATCCACGCGGACCGCCCCAGCTCGCCGGTCACGTAGATCGAGTCGCCGGAGCGCGCCCCCGAACGCAGCAGCGCCTTGCCCGCCGGCACTCGTCCCACTACCACGATGTCCGCCAGCACCCCGGCAGTCGACTCGGCCGTGTCTCCGCCGGCAAGCTGCACCTCGAATTGCTTTGCCAGCCTTAGCAGCGCGGTCATGAAGCGGTCGACCCAGATCTGGGCAAGGTCGGCGGGAAGAGCCAGGGAGAGAAAGGCCGCTGTCGGCTCGCCGCCCATGGCAGCGATGTCGCTCAGCCCGCGCGCCAGGCAGCGATGCCCAACCGAGTCCGGCGGGTGCCACTCGCGGCGGAAGTGCACCCCTTCCAGGCTGAAGTCGGTAGTGAGCAGGACCTCGAAGCCGGCAGGACACTCGAGAACCGCCGCGTCGTCCCCGATACCGGTGCGCACCACCCCCCGGCCGCGGGGAGCTTTGGCCTGGCGGCGAATGCGGCGGATCAGCGCTTTTTCGGTTAGAGGCAAGGCTATTACACCCTACAGCTTCGAGCATCCGTCCGTCACATTATTTCCCATCGGTAGCGCCGAACGCTTCCTGGTTGCGACCGCGCTTCGCTTTGGGGGTGGTTACCAAACTTCGAAACAGGACCGTAAGTCCATAACCGAGTAGCACATCCCCCCGCCAACAGTCTTAACCCTTTCAGCACCTACATAGCTGTTGACTTGGGGTAGCGGGGGTCGATAAGCTTCACTCGCCGTTAACCTGTGATCTGGCCGAGGGCCGTGGGGTAGCTGCAAAGAAGTAACTTTAGTCAGACCCCAATGGTTCGGGAGATTACTTTTGCGCAAACGTTATTACGTGCTTTTGGTCGCCCGCGATGGCGAGGGTCAACTCCGCAAGATTCCTATTCCCCTGCATTACATCTACGTTTTCCTAGCTGGCGCCCTGATCGGCATGTTCACCATCACCGGCATGGCCGGTTCCTACGCCCGTATGCTGATGAAGGTGGCGCGGTTCAACCAGTTACGCACGGAAAAAGAGGCCCTGAAGACGCGCTACTCCAAGCTGGAGCAGGTGGCGCAGGAAAAAGAGATTCAAGTCGCCTCGCTGGGTTCGCTGGCGGGTGAAGTTTCCGCCCTCTACGGCCTGAAGACCAACCGCATCCTCAAGTTCGATTCCCCGGACCTGAGCGCCGACCAGTTTTCGTCCTCGCTCGACCAGCTCTATGCCCTCAGAAGTTCGGCCTTGAGCGGCGCCGCCACCGTGGGGATCGAACTGGGCGGCGGGCGGCCAGCGACCACGGCGGACTGGCTGCGCATGGCCGCCGCACCCACCATGTGGCCGGTCGAAGGCCCGGTGACCGGGTCCTTCGGCGAGCGCATCGATCCCTTCAACGGTGAGGGAGCGTTCCATACCGGGGTGGACATCTCGACGGTTTACGGACAGGCGGTGATCGCGCCCGCCGAAGGGGTGGTGGTATTCGCCGCCCCGGCAGTCGGCTATGGACGGCTGGTAATCCTGGAGCACGGCCACGGCATCAGCACCCGCTACGGCCACCTTGCTGGCTTCGCCATCGCCGTCGGTCAGAGCGTCCGCCGCGGCGACGTCATCGGCTATGTCGGGCGGAGCGGCCGTTCCACCGGCCCCCATCTGCACTACGAGGTGCGCATCCAGGGCGTGCCGGTGAATCCGCACAAGTACCTGCGGATCAGCGTGGCGCAGAGCGTTTGGGCGGCCGCGGGCTCATAACAGAACAGAGTTGTTGCCGGCCAGGGCGACCGCATACCGGTCGCTCTGGTCGTTTTACGGAGGGCCCAGAGCGTGCTTTATTGCCTCTGACCTCTGCGCTTTTTCCCGGATGGGTGTGGCGGAGCTGCGGGCGGCTGAACCGGCGGGCTGGGTGGCGGGGTAAGCGCCTTGCGGACGAATCCCTGCGGGATGGTTGCCGTCAGCGCCACGCGACTGCCGCGCGCTTCGACTTTCAGGCTGTCAAAGAAGGCCTTGACGTCCACGTCGGCCCCGCCCTGAGTCGTCGACGATTCCACGCTTCTTAGCAGCGCCAGGAAGGTCTTGATGGTCTCGAAAAGTTGCCGGGCATCGTTCTCGCTTTGCATCAGCGCTTCGATCCGTAGATGCAGCGCCCCCAGGTAGCGAGCGGAAGCCACGATGGTCGAACCGGCCAGCCAGCGCACCGGCATCTCCATCCCGCCGGGCAGCATGAGCGATGGTCCCTGGTCATGCTGCGCGGGCATGCGCGCCAATGCCCATGCCACGCTGGCCAGCGGTACCTGGTAATAGTGTTCCCGCACCAGGGATGGGCCGGAGGCCGGCCACGCCGCCGCGCGGTACTTGTCGATCATCTGGTGGATGGCCGCGGGGTCCGGCAGATTGGACACGGCCACCGTGTCCAGCCCCAGGATGGCAGCCCGCACCGTTCGGCCTTCGTGCGGGATGGCGTAGATCACCGCGTCGCGATAGTCCTCGGTGTTGCTGGCGAGTTTCCGAAAGTAAGCGCTGGCCCGCTGGGCATCGAACTTGCCGATAAAAATCTCGGAGTAGCGAGCCCGCTCGGAGAACCCTTCGCCGCCGGCGGCTGGGCCAGAGGGGGCGTGCACCGCGAACGCTGCCTGGTCCAGGTCGCGCTCGAAGCGGAAGCCGGTCTCTTTGACAAACTGCTCGTAATCGGGATCGTAGGAGACCGGCGGAGCTTCGCCGAACACGTGTGCCAGCCGCATCAACCGCAGGTTGACAAAGAGGATGGCGTCGGACTCCGGCAGCAGTCGTGCCGCTTCCGGGGCGGCGCGGCTTCGCAGATAAACGACGGCAGCGATGGCGGCGGCGACGAGCACAACCGCCAGCGCGATCCAAAGTTTACGTCGGCGCATGGCGGAGCATGGCGCGCCCGACCGAGTTTTCCCAGGCACGCTCCCGGCGGTCTTCAGCTTGGATTAGAATAAATGGTTGGGAGCAAGTCAGCACGGAGGTGGAATGATAGCACCTCGGCGCCAGGAAGTGCGCCTCCTGTTTACGCCCGAGTTACTACGTGGGGGTTAGCCCTTGCACGTAAGATGCCGTTGTGTTAACTTCAGTGATTGTCCCGGCGGTTGGGAAGTGTTTTGCTGGCGTAGCTCAGTTGGTAGAGCATCTGATTTGTAATCAGAGGGTCAGGGGTTCGAATCCCTTCGCCAGCTCCAAGCGAAACGGGTTGCCAGGGGGCAAGGTCGCGTCCTGCAACCATTAGCCACGGTAGCAGCGAGCAGCTCATCACGAGGAACACACACTCCACCTAGTTCTTCCGGAAGGTGCTGGCGTTTGCGCGCAGGTGTGCGCGAGAAAAGTGTGCGCCCGAAAACTGGGTTGGGTTTTGTTGCTGGTTTCTTTCGTGCGGCGCACCGCTGGGGTGGTTCGCGTTTGTTGCGGCGCTCGGCGCGGGTTTGTGAGCGGGAACGATGGACAGGTGGCCGAGTGGTTAATGGCAGCAGACTGTAAATCTGCCGCTCCTTGCGAGCTACGGAGGTTCGAATCCTCCCCTGTCCACCAGGATTTGGGATCAGAAGATGTCGAGGAAGTTGCTGGTCGCGCTGGGGGTGTACTCGGCGCTCGCAGTGCTGGCGTGGTTCACGCTGGATGCGAGCATCCCCGTCGCTGGACGCGACGTGCCGTTGCGCGCCGTAACGCTGGCAATCCTGGGATTGTTCGCGGTGCGCACCGTGCTGCACGCGCAGCGGGAGCGGATCAAACAAGGCCGCGATCATGGTGAGCATGCGGGCTGACTGCTGATTGCTGAGTGCTGGTTTTGGCGAGCCGATGTAGCTCAGTTGGTAGAGCACTCCCTTGGTAAGGGAGAGGTCACCAGTTCAATCCTGGTCATCGGCTCCAGGGTTTTGAGCTAACAGCCAAGAGGTAACAGCTAAGAGCTGTAGTTAAGCGGGAGTAACTCAGTGGTAGAGTCACAGCCTTCCAAGCTGTTGGTCGCGGGTTCGATTCCCGTCTCCCGCTCCAGCTTTTGAACGGTTGCAACCGACACGATGCCAACGTTTGAACAGGCTGCCATACCGATCCAGAACGTTGAACTATATGAGCGTTTGCGGGGCGTTTTTGAGCGCTTGTTCAGCTGGGAGATCGAGAGCTTCCTCAAGGCGGTCAAGAAAAAGGGGCTTCTGATCCGGCACTACGAGGCCGTGCTGGGGAGTGGCGCCATGGAGCAGGCCGACCGCGCTCTGGCGCAGATGGGAACTACAGCGCGCTCGCTGTACGAATCGCTGCCCGTGTCGGACCGGGCGCAGGTCCGCGAGTTCTACCTGGTCCGGCTGGAGCAGGTGGATGAAGCGACGCGGCGCAAGTTTCATCAGGTTTATCGCCTTAATTGAGAGAGGCAGGCACTTATGGCCAAGGAAAAATTTGATCGCACGAAGCCGCACGTGAACGTGGGGACGATCGGGCACATCGATCACGGCAAGACCACGCTGACGGCGGCCATCACCAAAGTGCTGGGGAAGAACAACCCCAAGGTGA
>JAHFUA010000128.1:0-1272 GCA_023265315.1 Acidobacteriota bacterium
TCATCGCTTCGCGGATGCGGTGACAGAGGTACCAGGCAGTTTTGTAGCTGACGCCGAGGACGCGTTTCAGTTGGTTGGCACTGACCCCCTTGCGGGACTCGCACATCAGGTACACTGCGATAAACCATTTTTCGAGCGGGAGATGTGAATCATTGAACACGGTTCCAGCGGTGACCGAAAATTGATAATGGCACTCCAAACACTCGAACTGGCTGCGGGCCTTGAGCCACGTCACGCCCTTCGCTTTGCAGCGCGGGCATTCGACGCCATTGGGCCAGCGCAGCTTGGTCATAATCTCGCGGCACTTTTCATCGGTTCCGTACAAATGCATCATGTCTGGGAGCGTCATGGGTAAACCTCCGAAGAGGGACACCGGCAGGCCCCTTGAGAAAGTTCCGCTACGCAAGTTGTTAAGCAGCGTGAAACGCGACATTCGGCGGGCTGTAAGGGATGCCGCAGCAGACCGCAAAGCCAAGCGTAGCTAGCACTTCCATCCATTGCACGAATAGAATAGCCGATTCCGTTATCGGTGTCAAGTAAATAATCATCCTCTTGATGATCTAAAGGACTTACACGTAAAATCTCATCGATAAAGGACTTAGCGTTTGTCAAAGAGCGATTATCTTATTGATATAGAAAACGCAATTACAATAGCACATTTCGGGTAAGGCGGTCAAGCACATTCTGGATTACTTCGCGTCCTTAGAGCCTGTAAGAAAACCTCCGCTTGTACGCCGCTAGCGTCTCCAGCATCCCTTGGTTCCTTCAGTTTCCGGCTAGCCGACTATACGTCCAAGTGGACGCCGCTCGCCGGGTGCACCACCACGAGCCGCCTTGGCTCGTGTGGCGGAACTTTCCGACGGTCTTTGCCGTACCTCCGGCTAAACTCCTCACCAGGGAGAACACATGACCTCGCTCAGCAAGAACGCTAGAGTCGCAGGGCTCCTCTATCTATCACTCATGACCGCCCCATTGCGCCTCATCTACATTCCCAACACTCTGTTCGTGTCTGGGAACGCGACCGCGACGGCCAACAACATCGCCGCGCACGAGACGCTCTTCCGCCTCGGCATTGTCAGCGACCTGTTCACCGCGACCATGACCATCTTCCTCACGCTGGCTCTGTACCGGCTGTTCAAGGGAGTGGACCAGGACCTCGCTCGGCTGGTGGTAATCCTGGGGAGCCTGATGGTAGCCCCCATCTACTTCCTTAACACGCTGAACGACGTGGCTGCGCTGCTGCTCGCGCGCGGCGCCGATTTCCTGTCCGTC
>JAHFUA010000128.1:1282-9549 GCA_023265315.1 Acidobacteriota bacterium
TCCCGTGGGCTACCCCGCAGCTTGGCAGTCATGGGATCAGATACCCCCCATCCCCCCGGTCTAAACCGCAGCGGGACGCCATGGCCATGCTGTTCCTCCGCCTGCATCACGGTGGCGTCGTTGCCAACGAGATCTTTTGGGGCCTATGGCTCTTTCCCTTCGGCGTCCTTGTGTACTGGTCGCGTTTCCTGCCCCGCTTCCTGGGCGTCTGGCTGATTATCAACGGCTTCGCCTATCTGACCATTAGCTTTACGGGCTTACTATTACCTCAATACGAGGGTATGGTCTCTAACATCGCCTTCCCCGCCATGCTAGGGGAGCTGGCGATCATGCTGTGGCTCCTGATCAAGGGCGCCAAGCCGCAACCCCTGGACGCCGCAGCCTCATCGTCAGCGGCTGGCTAGGCTGCATTACTGGCTCACATGGCGGTATAACGCGCTTATCGGACATTAGGCCGCTGCGAATCCGGGGGAGGGTTTTATTACAGGCTCTTAAGCTCCGGGAAGTCCTCCTCCCGATATTCGCCGGGACGGCAGCCGGGCTGCTGGCGCACGCGGCCGATCTACAACTGCGGACATGCGGAACTGCTTGACACCTTAGGGACTGGCTGGCAACATCTCCGCTTCCCAACGCGTCCCTTCGAGGTGCTGCATGGCCGTAACCGCGACCCCATCCACAGGTCAACAAAAACCTGCCGCGAAACCGGAACGCGGAGGACACCTGCCTGGCATCCTGATGGCACTGACGGCAGCCGCCATCGTCGTGCTTGCCTGGATTGGCGGCACCCCAGCTAGGCCGTGGGCGCAGGGCTACGATCCCTTCGGACACTGGTGGCTTTCCACCATTTTTGCCGCCTTGCCCATCATCGTGCTCCTGGGAACCCTGGCGTTCTTCCGCATGAAAGCTCACTACTCCGCGTTGCTGGGACTGGTTACGGCGATCGTGATTGCCGCCGGCCTGTTCCATATGCCGATCAAGATGGCGAGCATCACCGCGATTTATGGGGCCTGCTTTGGATTGTTCCCCATCGGCTGGATCATCCTGAACGTCATCTTCCTGTACCGCATGACGCTGGCGACCGGCCGCTTCAAGGTGCTGCAGGAGAGCATGACCGGCATCACCCAGGACACGCGGTTGCAACTGCTGCTGATCGCCTTCTCCTTCGGCGCCTTCTTTGAAGGCGCATCCGGATTCGGAACCCCGGTGGCGGTCACGGCGGCGGTACTCATCGGCCTTGGGTTCAAGCCGCTGGCGGCATCGGGCTTGTCGCTGATCGCCAACACTGCGCCCGTGGCCTATGGCGCGCTCGGCACGCCGATCATCGCCCTCGCCGCGGTTACCGGTTACAGCGAGTTTGTTCTGGGGGCGCAGGTCGGCCGCATCCTGCCATTCTTCTCGGTGCTGGTGCCGTTCTGGCTGGTATGGGCGTACGCAGGGTTCAAAGGGATGAAGGAAATCTGGCCGGCGGTCGCGGTGGCCGGTGTCACCTTTGCCATCCCGCAGTATCTGGTTTCGAACCTCCACGGGCCGTGGTTGACGGACATCATTGCCGCCGTGGTCTCGATGTTCTGCCTGATCCTGTTCCTGAGGATCTGGCATCCGAAGCACATTTGGGGACATGCGGGAGAGGAGAAGGGTGAGCAGCGCAACGCTCGCGGTGCGCACGGGTACAGCCGAGGTGAGGTAGCGCGTGCGTGGCTGCCATGGCTGGTGCTCAGCGTCTTTGTTTTCTGCTGGGGTACCTATACCGGCAAGAAGATCATGAATACTCCGGAAAAGGTATTCCCTTCGATGAGCACCTGGCACACGCCGCCCAGCAAGATCACCAACCCGCAGATTCCCGTGAACGGCCTCGACAAGCTGGTGCAACGCATTCCCCCGGTCGTAGCCAAGCCGACGGCGGAGCGCGCGGTGTTCGGCTTTAACTGGCTCTCGGCGACGGGTTCGGGAATCCTGTTCGCGGCGATTATCTCCGGCTTCATCATGGGGCTCTCGCTGCCCAGAATCGTGGCCATGTGGTGGCAGACCCTATGGCATGTGCGGTTCTCGCTGATGACCATCGCCGCCATGCTTTCGCTCGGCATCCTGACCCGCTACTCGGGTGTGGACGCCACCATGGGCCTGGCATTCGCGCGCACCGGACATTTGTATCCCTTCTTCGGCACCTTGCTGGGCTGGCTGGGCGTGGCCCTGACCGGTTCGGATACCTCGTCCAACGTGCTGTTCGGCAGCCTGCAGAAGATCTCGGCGCAGCAGATCGGGCTCTCTCCCATCCTGATGGGCGCGGCCAACAGCTCCGGTGGGGTCATGGGCAAGATGATCGACGCGCAGAGCATCGTGGTAGCCAGTACGGCGACGGAATGGTATGGGCACGAGGGCGACATCTTGCGCTACGTGTTCTGGCACAGCATTGCGCTGGCCTGCCTGGTCGGTATTCTGGTGTTTTTGCAGGCCTACGTTTCGCCGTTCACCAAGCTGGTTGCGTGGCCTTGACGGGCGCTCGTTGTGGCGGGCATTTTGAAAGGGTACGGCGAGAGCCGTACCCTTTTTGCTTATAGCGCCGAGAGCATGAAGCCGACGTCGGTCAACCGCTTACAACCGCAAAGCGGGGTGTGCGACTTTTCTTACACCTGTCTGCGCCGGAAATAAATAACAGAGTTGACAGTGGTTTCAACTACGAGTAAAAAGGCAGTTATGTTCCTCCCGAAATGCTGGTAGGTCACTCCGGGAAGGTCCTTCGCAATCTTACGCGGGCCGTTAGGATGCAGCTTCTCCTATTCCCCCCGGCAACCGCGGTGGGCCAGGGCGACTTCCACTTGCTCCCGTGAAGTGGGGCGCGTGGCGGTTGAGCAGTCCTCGCTCACACTGGGGGGAGAGATGCGCGACATACCGTGGGAGAAGGTTCTCACCGCCATCAAGCTTCGTGATGCAGCCGGCCTCCGCTTTCTGGCGGAAGAAACACGCTGCGACCAGCGGCGCGCCTTGCTGCAAGTTTTCGCCGGCATAGTCGAGAACGGCACGCCGATCGGCGAAAGCAATCGCGGGACCCTGCCGCGGATGGCGGCCCATCTGCTTCGCGACAGCTTGCAGCAACCCTTGCCCGCTGCCGGTGTGCGCGGTCAGCGGCGCACCTGCCGCACGGCGCTGTATCGGGCCGATGGGCACTCCATCGAGCTGCGGCTCGAGCACGAGCGCGGCTCCGGGCGCATCGACCTCATCGGTCAGATCGCCAATAGGCGCACCGGGGCCGAGCTGGGAGAAACGGCGGTGCTGCTCATGTCGGGCAGACACCTGGTGGCGCACACCGTGTGCGATGCGCTGGGAGAATTCCACCTGCAATGCGCGCCCGCGCCCAGCCTGAGCCTCTGTGTCTCGCTGGAGCCGTGGAGCAAGGGGATTAAGGTCCCGCTGGGCGCGCTGATCTCGCGATTTCTTTTGGATTGTGGGAAAACCCAGAGTGGCTTTTCGGCTGGTCGCGCGTCCTAGTCCCGCCGCGGCACCGCCCAGTTCGCGCGGCCTCGAAAAAGTGGCAGCCTTCGTACCCCTCTTGGACAACTGCGAAGAAACGGGGGCCATGGCTGCCGTGGGTCTCTCTTCCTGGACGCCGACATTAAGATCTTGTGCCTGATGCCCACACCGCTTTCCTCCCTCTATCGGGAGTTCGGTCACAGTTTGGATTTTTGATCCTCCAGTAACCGCCAACACAATCTACAGCGGCTACCCCGGCATGATGGCGCGGCTGCGCATGGCATAGTTGCTTCGCGCAATGATTCAAGTTTAAGAGGCTCTCTCCCAGGGCACGGTGTCCCCTGGGCTGGCGGAGGGCTCCGCTGGGAAGCGATTCATCGCCTCCACGCTGGATCTCGATGAGTCCACGCCGCCGCCGGCAGGGCTGAACCATGGGCGCGTGATTTGTTCGAACGTACGTTCGGTGTGATGTCCGTCACATCCACCTGTGACTGAGGTCATAGCCGGTCGTCCGCCCTTTTCTTTACCCTTGCCCTCACACCCTTATGTCGCCATCCGTCCAGGCCATCGACTTCATGTACTACGTCGCCACCCGCGAGTTCATGGAGCAGTGGGACCGCGCCAAGCAGGGCGAACTGATCTGCCGCATGGAGCGGGCCATCGGCGGCCTCCCCCGTTACAACTCCATCGCGGAGATGCTGCGGCTGATGGACGAGGCCGGGGTGGAGAAGGTGTTCATCACCCAGTGCAAGATGTGGTCCTACTGGCGCAAGTGGATGTACATGGACACCAGGCTGGAAGACGTCCTGCAGTACACCGAGAAATACCCCGACCGCTTCGCCGGCCTCGCCGGGTACAACCCGTTTCGCATCAAGGAGAGCCTGGCCGAGATCGAGACCGCGGTCACGCGCCACGGCTTCAAGGGCGTCTACGTACACATTTACGGGTTCGACATCGCCCTCGACGACCGCAAGATGTATCCGCTGTACGCCAAGTGCGAGGAGTTGGGCGTGCCGGTGTCGCTGCAAGTGGGACACGTGCTCGAAGCCATGCCCAGCGAGGGCGGCCGGCCTATGTGCCTGGACCGCGTGGCCTGCGATTTCCCCAGCCTCAAGCTGGTAGGTGCGCACACCGGCTGGCCCTGGGTCGATGAGCTGCTTTCGGTTTGCTACAAGTGGGAAAACGTCTGGTTCGGCGTGGACGCCTGGCTGCCCAAGTATCTCTCGCCGCAAATCATCCAGTTCGTTAACAGCCGATTGGGACGCGACCGGTGCCTGTGGGGCACCAATGGGTTGCCCTGGAAAGAGAGTCTGCGGCAGATCGACGAGCTCGGCCTCAAAGAGGAAGTCAAACGCAAGCTGCTCCACGACAACGCCGTGGAACTGTTCCAGTTGGCGCCGAAAGCGGCAGCCGTGGAAACCGGCGCATGAGCCTGACGGGCAAGACGGCGATCGTTACCGGCGGCGCACGCGGGATCGGGCGGGCCATCGTCCAGCGGCTGGCGGAGGCTGGCGCCGACGTGGTGATCGGCGACTTCCGCCGGGACGAGGCCGAAGCCACCGCGAGCGAGATCCAAAAGATCACCGGCCGGCAGGTCCGCGCGGTGCGCGCCGACGTCACCGACCTGAAGCAGGTGGAGGCATTGCGCGACGCCGTGCTCCAGGCGTTCGGCAAGATCGACATCCTGGTGAACAACGCCGGCTGGGACCGGCTGATGCCCTTCCTGAAAACCACGCCCGAGCTGTGGGAGAAGATCATCGCCGTCAACTACAAGGGCGTGATCCACACCTGTTACGCGGTGCTGCCGCACATGGCAGAGCGCAAGCAGGGGAGCATCGTCAACATCAGCTCGGATTCGGCGCGCGTGGGCTCTCTGGGCGAGGCCATCTACTCGGGGTCGAAGGCGGCCGTGGTGGCGTTCTCGAAGACGCTGGCGCGGGAACATGCGCGCGACAACATACGGGTGAACGTGATCTGCCCGGGGCTGGCCGACACGCCGCTGTTGAGCGAGATCCAGCAGGACCCGTTCGGGCAGAAGGTGCTGGGCGCGATTGTTAATTTCGTGCCGCTGAAGCGGCTGGCACAGCCCGATGACATCGCGCCGCTGGTGGTGTTCCTGGCGTCGGAGGCGGCCAGCTACATCACCGGGCAGGTGACCAGCGTGAATGGCGGCCTGACCATGGTGGGCTAGAGATTCAGGGGTCGGACAACCGGGAGTTGGGGGAGTTTTTATGCAGTGCGCTGAATCAGAACGAACGTTCGACAAATATGCGGAGATCGCGCAGGATCTCAGCCTGGCCGAGGTCCGCCGCTGGAAAAGCGAGCATCCCGGCGCGAAAGCCATCGGCTATTTCCCGGTCTATGCCCCCATGGAGATCATCCAGGCCTGCGGCATGCTGCCGGTGGGGTTGAACGGGGCCGGCGACCGGCTGGACATCCAGTACGCCGACGCCCGCTTCGGATCGTTCATCTGCTCCATCGTCAAGACCACGCTGGAAATGGCCATGACCGGCCACTTGGAGCCGCTGGACGGGCTGCTGTTTTCCACCATCTGCGACTCGGCGCGCAACCTCTGCTACGTGCTCAAGCGCAACTTCCCGCACATGTACCTGGATTTCCTCCACCTGCCGCACAATCCCGGCTCGCCGGCAGCAGTCGAGTTCCTGCGCGGCGAATATGCCCGGCTCCAACAGCAATTGGAGGAGCTGGGCGGGTGTAGCGCGACCCCCGAGGGGTTGCGCCACGCCATCGCGCTCTACAACCAGAACCGGGCGCTGCTGCGGCAGCTCTATGCCTTGCGCGCTGCGGCGCCGCACCTGCTGCGCACCTGGGAACTCTACACGCTGATGCGGGCCGGCAACTTCGTTCCGGTCGAAACCCACAACCAGTGGCTCCGCGAGGCCCTGGAAGAACTGCCGGCGCGAACCGGCAAGCCGCGCGACTCGATCCGCGTCGTCATCGAAGGCTCGTTCTGCGAGCAGCCGCCGCTGGACCTGATCAAGCTGATGGAGGAGGCCGGCTGCTACGTCGTGGACGATGACTTCATCCTCGGGCGCCGGTGGTTCACCGAAGACGTCCCCCTGGACGGCGAACCGCTGACCGCGCTGGCCGAGAGCTACCTCAATCGCGCCGTGTATTCGTCGGTGCGACACGATTTCCGCAACCCTCGGCACAAGGCGCTGGTCGAGAAAACACGCCGGCTGAACGGACAGGCCGTGATCCTGCTGATTGCGAAGTTTTGCGAGCCCGCCTATTTCGACTACGTGCTGTTCAAGCGCGAGTTGGAGGCGGCCGGCATCCCGCACTTGCTGCTGGAGTTCGAGGAGAAAGCCTTCACCTTCGAGCGGCTGCGCAGCGAGGTGGAAACGTTCGTCGAATCGCTGCTGTTTGACTGAGGAACCATGACCGCAAAATCGGAATATCGCAGCCAGATCCACCAGCTCCAGAAAGACCTGATGCTGCAATGGTACGAGCGCCTGGACGAGGCGGCACGCACCGGGTCTCCGCCCACGGTGGCCATGATGATCTCCGGCAACTGCGTGGAGCTGCTGGAGGGCTTCGGGGCCGTGCCCTTGTATCCGGAGGTAAACGCGCTGCAGCTCGCCATCCGCCATCAGTCGCTGGAGCCCATCCTGGCGGCTGAGGAGTTGGGCTACGCCGCCGACAATTGCGCCTACGTGAAGGCGGACATCGGGTGCATGCTCAAGGGCATCACACCCACCGGCGGCAAGCTGCCGGTGCCCACGCTGGTGCTGTGCAACTTCGTCGGCTGCAACACCTACATCAAGTGGTTCGAGCACGTAGCCGAGCTGCAGGGCGCGCCGCTGTATATGCTCGACGTTCCCTTCTTCCGCACCGAGCACCCACGACGCGAGGACATCGACTACGTCGTGCGCCAACTCCAGGAGACGGTCACGAAGCTGGAAGAGCTGATCGGACGCCGGTTCGACTACGACCGCTTCCGCGAGGCGGTGCGCTGTTCGGCAGAGGTGGAGGAGTTGTGGTCGCGCATCAAGCGGCTGGCGCAGAAGACGCCCTCTCCGTTTGACGCGTACTTCGACGCCATCACGCTGATGGGGCCGCTCTATGTTCACCGCGGCACGCCTGCGGGGGTCGAGTTCTTCCGCGTCGCGCTCCAGGAGATGGAAGACAAGGTGGCGCGCGGCGAGGGACTCTACGACCAGGAAAAATTCCGGGTGGTGATGGAAGGTCCGCCGCCCTATCCGTATTTCCGCACTTTCCGCGACATGTTCGCCAAGTGGAAGGCGTGCGCCGTGGCCTCGACCTATTCGACTGTAGGCGGACTGTGGGAGTTCGGCTTCCGGCACGATCCCGACCATCCCTTCGAAGCGGTGGCGCTGCACATGCTCGCGCACAACGTGACCAACCGGAACTACCTGCAACGCTACGAGCAGATCCGGCGGTACGTCGAGGAGTGGCATGCGCACGGGGTGATCATCCACTTCGTCAAGAGCTGCCGGCTGTTCTCGGCGGGGCAGGGCGACATGCGGGACTACTTCACGCGGACGCTGGGCATCCCCACGCTGTACCTGGAGTCGGACCTGGAAGATCCGCGCTATTTCGCCGAAGCGCAGACGAGGAACCGCATCGACGCATTTTTTGAGGCGCTGGAGCACGCGCAAACAACTGGCGTGTCGATCTCGATGGAGAAGCGGAGGGCGAGCGGGGCGCTGAAGGTGATCAGCTAGCAAACGGGAATGCATAGATTCCTCGCTCCGCTCGGAATGACACTGGTAAGGGAAGGAAGGGTAAGAACATGCGATTTGCCGCAGGGGTGG
>JAHFUA010000016.1 GCA_023265315.1 Acidobacteriota bacterium
GGTCAGCGAGCCCACCATCCAGGAACACGGTCTGGGGCAGTACCAGATTCTGGTGCAACTGCCGGGCGTGGACGACCCCGCGCGCGTGAAGCAGATCATCCAGTCCACGGCGATGCTGGAGATCCGCCAGGCCATCAGTGGCCCCTATGCGAGCGAGCAGGAAGCGCTGCAGGCGAACGGCGGCATGCTCCCCGCCAATACCGTCCTGCTCAAGGGGCGAAGCATCGGCAGCACGGGCGAGACCCGGGAGGCGTACTACATCGTGACGCGGTCCGCGGCGGTCAGCGGCACCGATCTGCGGCAAGCCCAGCCGGGGCGCGATGAGAACGGCCGTCCCGACGTGACCTTCATCCTCACCGGCGACGGCGGGCGGCGCTTCGCCAACTTCACCGGGGCGCATATCGGCGACAAGCTGGCCGTGGTGCTCGACAACAAAGTGATGGAAGTGGCCACCATCCAGGAGCAGATTCACGATACCGGCCGCATCACCGGAGCCTTCACCGAGCAGCAGACCAAGGACCTGGCCATGGTGCTGAATTCAGGCGCGCTGCCGGCGTCGATCCGTTACCTGGAAGAGCGCACGGTGGGGCCGTCGCTGGGGGCGGATTCGATCCGCGAGGGCGTGCGCGCCGCCATCATCGGCATGACAGTGGTGCTGGCCTTCATGCTGGTGTACTACCGCGGCGCAGGCATCAACGCTAATTTGGGGCTGATCCTGAACCTGGTGATCCTGCTGGGCTTCCTGGGCTTCAGCGGGGCCACGCTGACGCTGCCCGGCATCGCCGGCGTGATCCTGACGGTCGGCATGGGCGTGGATTCCAACGTGCTGATCTTCGAGCGCATCCGGGAAGAGGTGCGCAACGGCAAGACGCCGTACTCGGCCGTGGACCAGGGATTCGCGCGCGCCTGGGTCACCATTCTGGATACCCACGTCACCACCATCGTGTCGGCGGCCATCCTGTTCCTGTTCGGCACCGGGCCGGTGAAAGGGTTCGCGGTGACGCTGACCTTCGGTCTGCTGGCCAACCTGTTCACCTCGGTGTTCGTGTCGCGGGTGATCTTCGATGCGATACTCAACCGTAAGGCGCGGGGAGAGGCATTGAGCATCTGATCATCGAGTGATCGGGTCATCGGGTGATGGGTAAGTGGGTAGTTGGGTAATTGTCGCAGGATTCGCAGAGACGCAGCATGCTGCGTCTCTACAAAGCTAAGAGCCAAGAGCTAAGAACTGGTTTATCGTGGAATTTTTCAAGAACACGAACATCGATTTCCTGGGGAAGAAGTGGTACTTCCTGGCGTTCTCGCTGGTGTTCAGCGTGGCGGGGATCCTCTCCATGCTGTTCTGGCACCACGTTCCGCTGGGCATTGATTTCCGCGGCGGGACGCTGGTGTACGTGAAGTTCGCGCAGCCGCCGAATCCCGACGACATCCGCAAGGCCATGGACCGCGCCGGGCTGCGCAACGCCCGCATCCAGCGCTACGGCCCGCCGGCCAACAACGAAGTGCTGGTGGCGCTCGATATCCAGGAGACCTCCGAGCAAGCTCTGGACAAGGGCAAGAGCCAGATCATCCAGGCGCTCGAGACCAACACCCCGCAGGGCAAGCAGGACCTCAACAACAGCGGCGTGCAGAACATCAAAGAGGACCTGCTCAGCCGCGACCCGCTGCACCTGGGCACCGACGCCGATGTGCGCTACGGCCAGATGGCGCAGCAGATCGTGAATTATCGGGACAAAGTGCGGGGCGGCGTGTTGAGTTCGCTCGACGATCTGAAGGGCACGGTGCCTCCGGCAGTCCTGGCGGTGCTGCAGCAGGACTACTTCGTCTCCAATTTCGGGGTGCGCAACGTAGAGATTGTCGGTCCCCAGGTGGGCCAGCAATTACGCAAGCAGGCGCTGCTGGCGACACTGTATTCACTGGCGGGGATGCTGGTTTACCTGTGGTTCCGCTTCGAGCTCATCTACGGGGTGGCGGCGGTGGTGGCGTGCTTCCACGACACGCTCATCACGGTGGGAGCTTTCTCATTGACGAACAAGGAGATAACGCTTACTGTTATCGCCGCCATTTTGACCCTGGTGGGGTATTCGATGAACGACACCATCGTGGTCTTCGACCGCATCCGGGAAAACATCAAGTTGATGCGCCGGGAAAGGCTGGCCGACATCGTGAACCGGAGCATCAATCAGACCCTGAGCCGGACCATCCTGACCTCGGGGCTGACGTTCCTGACCGTGCTCTCGCTCTATATATTCGGCGGCGAAGTGCTGCACGGGTTTTCGTTTGCGCTGGTGGTGGGGATCTTGATCGGTACCTACTCCTCGATTGCGATCGCCGCCCCCATGCTGGTGGCCTACCAGGAGTGGCGAGGCGGGCAGAGAGGCCGTCCGGTGCCGGTCGCGGCCGATGCCAGCCGCCGGGAGAAGGTGAAAGTCAAGGCTTAGCCCCGTCGTCGGCTCTCGGTCGTCGGTCGTCGGCCAAGCAGATGGGGGCCGTTTTTAGCCAGCCCCTGAGCGCAGCGAAGGGACCGACGCCCCCCGGGGGTAACTGGGGCGAGACTGGGAGCAAAATGGGGGCTGGCGGTGTCTATAGAAAGGTTGGAAACTACCGGAGAGAAAGGCCATGTTTGAAGACAGCCTTGTAGAATCCTCGGGCCGGCTTAGGACCAAGCGGAAATGGACGACTATGCTGTCGTTCATTTTGCAGTGTGTGCTGATCGGCATCATGGTCCTGATCCCGCTCATTTACACGGAGGCGCTGCCCAAGCAGCAACTGATGACCTTCCTGGTCGCGCCCCCGCCCCCTCCCCCGCCGCCACCGCCGCCGGCCGCCATACCGGTGAAGGTGGTCAAGGTGATCCAGACCGACATCGTCAACGGTCAGCTGCGCACTCCCACCAAGATTCCTGAGAAAATCGCCATGATCAAGGAAGAGGCGGCGCCGCCGCCTATGACCACCGGGGGTGTGATCGGGGGCGTGCCGGGGGGAGTGCCGGGCGGGTCGATGGGAGGCGTGATCGGTGGGATCATCGGTTCCACGCCGGTGGCGGTGCCCAGGGTGGCTATGCCCTCGCGCGTGCGGGTATCGGCGGGGGTTCAGCAGGGCAACCTGATCAACCAGGTCAAGCCGATTTATCCGGCGATCGCCAAGTCCGCCCGCATCTCGGGGGCGGTGGTCCTGCAGGCGGAGATCAGCAAGCAAGGGACCATCGAAAACCTGCGGGTGATCAGCGGGCATCCCATGTTGGTGCAGAATGCGCTGGACGCGGTGAGGCAATGGCGGTACAAGCCGTATCTGCTCAACGGCGAGCCGGTACCGGTGGAGACCACCATCACGGTAAATTTCACCCTGTCCGGAGGTTGAGGCGCTTTGCGGGCGTGAGCGAAGCGTGCAGCGCTGAGCGGGAGCCTGCAGCCGAAATCCCGAGCGAAGCGAGGGAACCGGTACGCGCATGAATCCCATTTTTGGTGGACGTGCTGAGAGGCAGGCGCCCGGCAGTGTACAGCGTCGATGCACGGACTCAAGGACAACGTAAAATAAGTATCTCAGGAGGAAGGACCAACACATGCTGCTAGCACATATTGCAACTCTCGGATCGAACAGCATCCATAGCGCCGCGCTGTGGATGTTCCAGGAAGGCGCGGAGATCGGCTGGAACCCTGTCGCCCTGTGGCACCAGATGGGGATCCTGGCGAAGACCGTGGTGGTGATCCTGTTCATCATGTCGGCATGGTCGATCGGGGTCATGATCGACCGCTGGATGGCGTTCAACTCCGCCCGCAAGCAGTCGCGCATGTTCGCTCCGGCCGTGGCCGGCGCCCTGCGTGAAGGCAAGATCGAAGAGGCCATCCGCGTCGCCGAGCGGCACAAGAAGAGCCACCTGGCGAAAGTTGTAACTGCCGGTCTGCAGGAATTCAAAGCGCACGGCGAGTCCGATGAGATCCCGGGCGGGGACATCGAGGCCAGCAAGCGGGCGCTGGAGCGCGCCGAAGCCATCGTGCACGCCGAGCTCAAGCGCGGCCTGGGCGGCCTGGCCACCATCGGATCCACGGCCCCGTTTGTGGGGCTGCTGGGCACGGTGGTCGGCATCATCAATGCCTTCCAGGGGATTTCGGCGCAGAAGGCCACCGGTTTGGGCGCCGTCGCCGGGGGTATTTCCGAAGCGCTGGTGACCACCGCCGTCGGGCTGTTCGTCGCCATCCCCGCGGTGATGATGTTTAACTACTTCACCAACAAGGTGGAGGCCTTCGACGTGGAGATGGACAACTCTTCGAGCGAGCTGATCGATTACTTCCTCAAGCGCCGCGGTGCGGTGCGGCGTTAAGTTGAGGCGTCTAGCGGGCGTGAGCGAGTCCGGGACACGCGCGGTTTTCGCGTGACGGGGCAGAGGAGCGAGAGCACGCTGCCGAAATCCCGAGCGCAGAGAGGGACCTGAACTATGGCACTCGGCAGAAAAGCGATGATGGTCAACTCCACCATCAACGTCACCCCGATGGTGGACGTGATGCTGGTGCTGCTGATCATCTTCATGGTCATCACCCCCATGCTGCAGAAAGGGGTGAGCGTGGACCTGGCCAAGGTGAACAATCCCGCAGCCATGCCGGACGCCGACAAGGAAGATGCTTTGCTGGTCGCGATCACCCGCGACGGCAAGATCTTCTTCGGCTCCGACCAGGTAGCGGGGGCCGACCAGCTCACCCACCTGGTGAAGGACCGGCTGGCCAGCCGCACCGATAAGCGCGTCTTCATCAAGGCCGACGCCCGCACCCGGTACGGCAACGTGGTGGACGTTGTGGACAACGTGCGCGCCGCCGGCGTGGACCAACTCGGTCTGCTCACCGAACAACGCAAGGCTCTGGGAGCGCCGCCACCGGCGGCAGCGCCGAGCGGACAATAACGAGGTACTGAATATGGCAATGGCAGTTGGTGGGGCAGGCGGACTCAACGCCGACCCCAACGTAACCCCGCTGATCGACGTGCTGCTGGTGCTGCTGATTATCTTTATGGTCATCACCCCGCTGACGCCGAAAGGGCTGGACGCGCTGGTGCCGCAGCCGCCTCCGCCCAACGCGCCGAAGACCAATGTCGTGGATCGCACCATCGTGGTGCAGTTGCTGAAGGGCGCCGGCGGCAAGCCCGCCTTGAAGATCAACCAGGACGACGTCACTTGGCAGAACCTGCAAGGCCGCCTGGAAGAGATCTACAAGGCGCGCGCGGAAAAGGTGATGTTCGTCAAGGCCGATACTGACCTGGAGTTCGCCGAGGTGGCGCAGGTGATCGACATCGCCCATGCCGCTGGGGTGGAGAAGGTCGGTCTGATCACCGCCAAGATCGAGGCCGGCGGCTGAAGCGCATCAGCCGCTGGCGGGCGGGGTTCGCCCTTTAGCGGCACGAACGGCGGCACCTATATCAAACTGGGGCAGCGCGCGGAGGACCGCGCCGGCTTGTATCCGGGGTGACCGAGCCGGTCTCCGGACCCGCTGTCCCCGCGGAGATCAAGCACTCATGAAGCGAAGCGCAGAGAACGATAGGCCACACGCCAGTGCGATGGCCAGAGCAGCGGCGGTGCTGGGCCTGGCGGCGGTCCTCCTGTTGTTGGGGGGATGTACCAAGCTGAAGGCCCGCGATCAGCTCAACAAGGGGGTTCAGGCCTACAAGAACGCCAGGTACGAGCAGGCCATCGAGCACTTCAAGAACGCGGTGGCGCTGGATCCCAGGCTGCTCAACGCCCGCCTGTATCTGGCCACCGCCTACGCGCAGCAGTACATCCCCGGCGCCGATACCCCGGAAAACAACCAGATGGGGCAGCAGGCGATCGACGAGTACAAGAAAGTACTGGCCATGGATCCCAAGAACATCAACAGCGTGAAGGGGATCGCCTCGCTCTACTTCAACATGAAGAAGTTCGACCAGGCCAAGGAGTACCACGAGAAGGCCAAGCGGCTCGATCCCAACGATCCCGAGGAGTATTACTCCATCGCGGTGATCGACTGGACGCAGACCTATGCGCCGCGGCAGGAAGAGCGCGCTAAGCTGGGGCTGAAGCCCGATGAGCCGCTCAAGGACAAGAAGGTCTGCGAGTCGCTGCGGGAGCGCAACCTGCCCAAGGTGGATGAGGGCATCCAGAATCTAACCAGGGCGCTGCAACTCCGTCCCGACTACGATGACGCCATGGCCTATCTGAACCTGCTCTACCGGGAGAAGGCTGATCTGGAGTGCGGTAATCCTGACGCCCGCATGGCCGACCTGAAGACCGCCGACGACTGGGTGGATAAGACCATGGCCACCAAGAAGTCGAAAGCTGAGAAGCTGGCGCAGAAGGGCGGCGGTATCGTTACCACCGAGCAGCCGAAGTAAGAACTACCTCCTCAGACAGAAAAGCCTCTCCAGGCGGGGAGGCTTTGCTGTTTTGGTCCTTCCGGGTCGCGCATCACTGCTGTTTGTTTGAGCGTCACAGCGCGGCCGTCCTGACCTTCGAGTAGAATTACCGGTTCCCCAGCCAGCCTCGACAGGCACTATGCCGGCGAGGCGGCGTTGTCATCATGTTCAAGAAGATCCTCATCGCCAACCGGGGAGAGATCGCGGTGCGCGTGATCCGCGCCTGCCGCGAGATGGGCATCTCGCCGGTGGCGGTCTATTCCGACGTGGACCGGGCGGCGCTGCACGTGCGCAAGGCCGACGAGGCCTACCACATCGGTCCGGCGACGGCCAGCGAGTCCTACCTGAACATTCCCAAGCTGATCGAAGTGGCCCGCAAGTCGGGGGCGGAGGCGGTGCACCCGGGATACGGGTTCCTGTCGGAGAATCCCAGTTTTAACCGCGCCTGCCGCCAGGCGGGGATCAAGTTCATCGGTCCCACCCCGGAAGCGATGGAGCTGATGGGCTCGAAGACCCGCGCCCGGCAGACCATGGAGAAGGCCGGCGTTCCCTTCGTTCCGGGCACGACCAAGGGCCTGGACTCGCTGGCGCACGCGCGGGAGGTTGCGGCGAAGATCGGCTACCCGGTGATGCTGAAGGCGGCGGGCGGCGGAGGCGGCAAAGGCATGCGCGCGGTGCGCTCGGCCGACCAACTGGCCTCGGCGCTCGAGCAGGCCAAGAGCGAGGCCATGCGCTCGTTTAAGGACGACGAGGTTTACATCGAGAAGCTGATCGAGAACCCGCGCCACATCGAGGTGCAGATCCTGGGCGACGAACACGGCCACCTGGTGTACCTGGGGGAGCGGGAGTGCTCGGTGCAGCGGCGTCACCAGAAGGTGCTGGAGGAGTCGCCGTCGGCGTTCGTCGATCCCGACATGCGGCGACGCATGGGCGAGACCGCGGTGCGCGTGGGCAAGGCGGCCGCGTATTCCAACGCCGGCACCGTTGAATTCCTGGTGGATGAGCGGAAGAACTTCTACTTCCTGGAGGTCAACGCGCGCTTGCAGGTGGAGCATCCGGTGACCGAGTTCGTCACCGGCCTGGACCTGGTGCACCTTCAGATCCGCATTGCCGCCGGGGAAGAGCTGCCGGTCCGGCAGGAGGACATCATGCTGCGCGGCCACGCCATCGAGTGCCGCATCTATGCCGAAGACCCGGACAACAACTATTTCCCCAGCCCGGGAACGATCACCCGCCTGCTGCAGCCTTCCGGTCCCGGCATCCGGCGCGACAGCGGCGTGTACGAAGGCTGGACCGTACCCATCGACTACGATCCGCTGCTGGCCAAGGTGATCGGCTACGCCCCTACGCGGCGCGAGGCCATCGCGCGCCTGGACCGGGCGATGTACGAATATTTCGCCGGCGGCATCAAGACCAACATCTCGCTGTTCCGGCGGATCCTGCGCGATCCCGACTTCATCGCCGGCAAGGTCCACACCGGCTACCTCGACGGCCTGCTGGAGCGCAGCAAGAACGAGCAGCACGCGGCGCGCGACGGAGACCGCAGGATCGCCGCTGTGGCTGCGGTCCTGTTCACGCAGATGGAAAACGGGACGGCCGCGGCTCCGGCCGAGACTGCGCAGCCGGCCGCCGGGGTGAGCGCGAACGGCGCTGCCGGGACGCACTGGAAGCGGGCGGCGCGCATGGACGCTTTGCGTGAGCACTAGAGCAGGTTCACAGGTAGCATGCTCGGTGAAGGGGCACGCCCGCCTTTGGCGTGCAGGGGTGGGAGGTGTGCCGTAAGGGCAGGCAAAAACTCGGCTTTAGCCGCTGAGGGAATCTCCCTCATCAGGGCCTAAAGGCCGGCTTGATGTTATCGGCACGGCTGGCCCCTTTACCTGGCAAACACTTGGAGACATCAACTGCGGCTCCACATGAGATGACCTACGAAGTCACTATCGACGGCAAGATGCACCGCGTGGAGCTGACGCGCGGCCCGGAGGCCAGAATGCAATGCCGTCTGGATGGCCGCGAGTTGAACGTAGACGCGGTCGAAGCCGGGCGCGACGTGCTTTCCATCGTGATCGACGGCCGGGCCTGGGAGGTCAAACGCGAGCGCGTGGGCGGCGACATGCACCTGATGATCGCCGGCGAGCGCTACGCGGCCGAGGTCCGCGATCCGCGCTCCTTCCGGGCGCGCAAGGCGGCCGGCGCCGGACTCGAAGGCCCCAAGAAACTGGTCTCACCCATGCCCGGCAAAGTGGTGCGCGTGCTGGTGGTGCAGGGCGCGGAAGTCGAGGCCGGGCAGGGCGTCGTGGTGGTGGAAGCCATGAAGATGCAGAACGAGATCAAGTCGCCCAAGAAGGGGATTGTGAGCAAGATCGTCGCCGCCGAAGGGGCGACGGTCAACGCCGGCGAGGCGCTGGCCATTGTCGAGTGAAGCAAGCCACCGATTTACACGGAATTCTTGAATCCGTGTAAATCCGTGGCGTTTTTATTTCCCCGCGTCTTTTAGGACTTGCTGGGCGTAGTAGTTCTCGATGCGCGCCTCGTCCCGCACCACCTCGTAATAGGCGGCTTTGAGCAACTGTTCGCGGCGGCCGCGGAGCTGCTCGCGGATGGCCTGCTGCACGCGCGGATCATTGAGTTCGCGCTGTCCGGCAGGTTCGCGGGCCAGCAGCTTCACCACCCGGTAGCCCACCACCTGCCGGCTGGCGGGGTCCATCACGGGGATCACGGTGCTGGTCTGGCCGGCCTTGAGCTTGGCAACGATCTCCCGGGCGGTGGGGTCGCTCTTGATGGCCGACTCGGGGATGAATCCCATGTCGCCGCCATTGCCCGCGGTGGAGGGATCCTCGGAGTAGTTCATGGCCACGGTGGCGAAGTCCTCGCCCGAATCCAGCCGGTTCTCCACCATCTGGATCTTCTTGCGCGCGTCGGCATCGTTCAGCGCCTTGTTCTTCAGGTTGCTGGACTCGGGATTGGGCGCGGTGGTGACCACGATCTGCGCCAGGTGATAGCGCGGCTCCACCAAGTTGAAGTCCGCCTTGTGGGCGTTGTAGTAATTGGTGATATCGGCGTCGGAGATGGTGATCTTCGAGGTGATCTCCTTGTTGATCACCTTCTCGATGGTGATGTTGCGGCGGAACTCGCGCTTCAGGTCGTCCACCGTCAGGTTGCGCTCCTTCAGCCGCTGCTCGAATTGCTCCTGGGTGTAGGGCGCCTTCACTTCGTTGACCTTGCTGTCCACCTCCTCCTCGGTGGCCAGCAGGCCGAGCTTTTCCGCGCGCTGCAGCATGATCTCGTCGTCGATGAGCTGCTTCAGGATGGCCAGGCGCAGGCTGGCCGCTTCCTCGGCGCTGGGCTGCTGCGGCGCCTGGGAAGTCTGATTGTGGTAGTACTTCTCGACATCGGCGCGCAGGATCTTCTTGCCATTGACCTTGGCCATGGCGTCGCCGGAGCTCTCCTTGGAGCGGCACCCGGCCAGCGTCACCGCCGCGAGCAACGCGATGAGGCAGAAACCCAGCGCCCGCGAACCGTTGCGATTCAACAACACGCCTCCCTTAGAGTGAGCCGAGAAGCCGGAATGGCATCCAAGGTCACCGCGTGCAGGCATCATTTGGCGGGCGCGGGAGCCGCAGCCGGAGCTACACCCGCGGCCATGGCCGGCTGTTCGGCGTTGCGCAAGGCAGCCTGAATCTCCGACCGTAGCTCGGTTTCGGTCAGGGCGCCCGACGTCTTGTCGCCGTTGATGAACAGCGTGGGCGTGGAGCTGACGCCCAGAGAGTCGGCCTCCTTCACCGAGGCGTTGAGCAGCGTATCGGGCTGCGACTTCAGGCAGGACTGCAAAATGTTTCCATCCAGCTTGTGCTTCCTGCCGGCATCCAAAGCGGCATTGTCCAGCCGGCTGAAGGATGCGTTGAGGTCGCGGTTCGGCCCGCTGATGTCCCGCTGATTGGCGTGCACATAATCCGAGAAATCCCAGAAGGCATCGTTGCTTTGCTCCGCCAGGCAGTTGGAGTCGATGGCGGCGCGCCTGGCCCAGGGATGGATCTCGAACAGGGGAAAGTCCTTGAAGATGATGCGCACCCGGTCGGCGTATTCCTTCATGCTGTCGGCAAACAGCGTCCGGTACATGTCGGCGCAATACGGACACTGGAAATCGTCATAGACGACGATGGTGACCTGGGGCGAAGCCGCGCCCCGCCAGGGCCGGCCCGTGACGTTGATCTTCTTCATCAGCTCGGCCCGCTCGCGACGCGTGGCGGCGTTCTGCAGCAGAGTTTTGGCGTAGGCTTCGGGGGTGATGTCGATGTTGGTAAGACGCAGCAGCTTCTTGCCGTCCTTGGAGAGCAGGAAATCATGGGTGGTCTTCTGCCCTCCGCCCTCGAAGGTGATGGGCAGAGTGTCATAACCAGTGAATTCGCTGGGTTTGGGCGCGCCGACCGTGACGGTGACGGCGTCAGGCACCTTGAAATGAGCGCGTACCTGGCGTTCGATGCGCTGGTTCGTCTCCGGAGAAAGCGATTGGGCCGAACATCCCAGACAGAACACCGCTACCAGCCACACCGGGCGCTTGAAAAAATCCACGAACACCACCTGAGCAATGGGAATCAACTAAACATTATCTCACAGCGGAGCGGCGGAAGAATTGCGCCATTGAGTCATTGAGCCATGGAGTCATTGGTGCGAAGGGAGGCCAGCGGCAGCACGGCGTTCATCGAGCCCGAGCGGAAGCCCTCCAGGTCGAGAGTGACATAGGTGAAGCCAAGCGCCTTGAAGATGCGGGCGAACTCGGCGGCCATGGCCGGGGTCAAGGCGCGCGGCATCTCCTCTGGCGCGATCTCCAGGCGAACGATCTCGCCATGATGCCGGACGCGAAACTGGCGGAATCCGAGGGCGCGCAGGGCATCTTCTCCCTGCTCGACCACCGCCAGCACCTCGGGAGTAACCGCGCGCCCATACTCCACGCGTGACGAAAGGCACGCCGACGCCGGCTTGTCCCACACTCGCAAGCCGGCGGCGCGCGCCAGTTCGCGGACCTCGGCTTTGGTCAACCCCGCTTCAAGAAGCGGGGCCGCAACTCCGTGGCAACGGGCCGCCTCCTGCCCGGGACGGAAGTCGCCCTGGTCGTCGAGGTTGACGCCATACGCGACCGCGCCAAACCCCCGCGAAGCGCGGATCTGCTCCATCACCGTGAACAGCTCGTCCTTACAGTAAAAGCAGCGCGCCGCGTCGTTGCGCACGTATTCCGGGCGCTCGAATTCGGCGGTCTCAATGACTTCCAGCGGAATGTGCTGCTCCTGGGCGAATGCGAGCGCGTCGTTGAAGTGGCTGCGGGCCAGAGAAGGGGAATCAGCCAGGACCGCCAGCACGGCGTCGCCCAGCGCCTGGTGCGCGGCCCAGGCGAGAAAGGCGGAGTCCACTCCGCCGGAATAGGCCACCAGCAGCCGCCCCAGCGAGCGCAGATGTGCGTCCAGTGCTGCGCGTTTGGCGCATAGATCCACGGCCTTATGGTAGCACTCGGCACTCAGCAGTCAGCATTCAGCAAAATACATCTGGCTGAGTGCCGAGTGCCGACTGCTCCTCAGTAAATCCGTTCCTGCCGTTTCAGGTTGCCGAAAGTGGCGATGTTAGCGAGAGTGAAAGCAAAGCGGAATTGATTTTCGTTGCGGACCGAGCCCAGGGCGTAGCGGCGGTACTCGAAGCTGATGCCGCAGCAATCCCAGTTGTAGCTGGTCTGGAAGGCGGCATACTGCAGGAAGCGGAGGTCGGTGTCGAAGCCGACGTTGGCGGCGGCGTTGACGCCGCGCTTGCTGAGGTTGCCGTAGCCGATCAGCACGCGGAACTGGTTGAAGCGGTCGGGCCCGGGGATCGGGTTGGAGACGAAGATCTCGCCGGGAGCGCGAAAGTAGGTGTGGGTGCCGCCGACAAAAAAGTTTCCCAGACGGTAATTGGTAAACACGGTGCTGGCGTTGATGCGGCCTTGCACGGTGTCGTAGTCGAGCTGCCACCCAAACTCGGTCTGGCCGGTGGGATGCACCAGGAGGCGAGAGACGATGGGGGTGAAATGCCGGGGCGAGGTGAGAAAGGCGATGCCGGTGAACTGGTCGGTAGTGGTGAACACGTTGCGTTTGCCGTCCACCACGGCTCCGCCGAAATCGGGATCGAAGAAGTATTTCTGCTTCAGCTCCCAGGACAGCAGCTCGCGGGCGCCTGCGGTGGGGCACGAATCGCCGGTGTCGCCGGCGGGGCCGGCGCCGGGTGTAGCTACGGCCGCGGATCCTGCGGCGGGCGCTGGTTCGCGGCAGCCAGGCTTGCCCGCCGGCTTGATGTAGAGGCGCTGCACGACCGCGTACTCCAGCTCGTTGGTGTCGGAGAGGATGTCGCGGGAATCGAAGCGGATGATGTCGGCGAAGTTATCCACGCCGGTGACGTAGCGGTACACCAGGCGCGGTTCGATGGCGTGCTTGAGCTTGTGTCCGAAGACCGGGCGATCGAAGATGCGGACCAGCGAGGGCGGCCGCAGCTCGAACGAAGCTTCTGCGGCGTTGCGATTGATGTCCTGCTCTACCGGGACGCCCAGGCCGCCGTTGGGCAGCAGGCGCTGGGTGTAGTAGGTCTCGCGCACGCCGATCTCGGGGCGCAGCGTCCAGCCCGCGAGCAGAAGCGGCAAAGAGAGGCGCGGGTGCACGTCGAAGCGCCCCACCAGATCGTTGGTTCGCAAGCCCGGCTCCTTGCGGGAAACGCCTTCCGCCGCGCTCTCGAACGACCAGTACACCGGCGTGCGGCTAATTCGCCGGTCGACGCTCGAGACCTCGAAGCCGGGAACGTGAAGGATGGTGACCACGTCCCCAGGCGTCGTGCTCTGAAAGTTCTGATAGCGGCCCGCCAGGAAGTTGAAGCCGAATCCATCCAGGCTCTTGGAAAGGAAGGCTACGGATTTGACCTCGGAATCCACGGCGTGGGTAAAGGTCTCGCCGAAGGCCAGGCGAAAGACGAAGGAGCTGAGGTAATCGGCGGAGAGCACGCCACGGAAGCCGTGCGGGAACTTGGCTTCGCCGTCGAGGCCGACTTCCTCGCCGCCCTGGTCCACGTGGTCGGGGCCAAAGCCGCGGTCGAGCACGCCGAAGTAGCGGGCGCTGAGGTAGGCATCGTCGCTGGGCCGGAAGCGCCAGACGCCGTGCTGGGCCCAGCCGCGTTGGGAGAAATATTCGGCGCCGAGGGTCGCGTCCATGCTGCGATTGATCGCCCAGTAGAAGGCATCGCCCAGGATGAGACCTTTGCGCGAGGACGTCCCCAGGTTGGGCAGCAGAAACCCGCTCTGGCGGCCGAGCTGCTCGACCGGATGGTCGGCGTAGGGGAGGTAGAACACCGGCACCTTCTCGATGCGGAAGGTGGAGTGGTAGGCACGGGCTTTGCCGCCCAGGTCCACCACGATGCGCTCGGCGTTGAGTGTCCACTTGGGGCGGGGCAGTTCGCAGGAGGTCACCATGCCGTGATGCACCACGTAAGTCTCGGGCCCGGTCTTCTCCACCATCTGTCCGGTGAAGGTGAAGGGATTGCTGGAGGTCAGGATGACGTTGCGGCCCTGGAAACGCACGCCGCTGGTCCCGACCACATCGTAGAACTTGCCAGTCTGGGTGCGCACGTTGTACTGGCCACGGGAGGCGACGATGTGCTCGTCGTGCGGTCCGCCGTCGAGCGCCAAGTGTCCGCTGGCGGCCACCTCGCCGGTGGAAGCGTCGTAGGTGGCCTCGTCTCCGCGCAGCACCAGATTGCGGAAGTCGATCTCCACCTCTCCGCGGAGCTTGTAAACGTCGCCCGATTTTTCCTGCTCCAGGGCCTTGATGATGACTTCTTCGCCGTGACCCGCCGGCGCGGTGGAGGCGGGCTGCGTGGCCGGAAGCAACTGGCTAGTAACTACAAAAGGCGCCAGAACCAGATGACAAACGAGTGCAGCCGTGATACCTAATCGGTTGCGGCGGAACATGGGAGAGGCTCGAACTTAGCATGCGAGCCGCTCCCCACGCAATGCGTGTTCCGGCGCGGCTCTGGCCGACTCACAACCCGTTCATGGCCTGTCCGATCTGCGGTGAGCGGTGCACCTGTGCGCCGGAGCGCGGCGCCTCGATTGGCGCTACCCTCCTCGATCCCCAACCTGCCAGCGGCCGGAGCGAGAGCGGGCTGGCGCAGCCGTCGCTCTATGCGCCGGGCGAAATGTGGCGGCAGGAGGTGGCCTCGCGTGTGGACGCATTCTGCGCGCGGCGGGGCCGCAAACGCGCGCCGCGGACATCCTCGCTCAGCCTTGACTTCGAGCGCGCCGCCCGCGCCACCGCAGCGGCCCACTATGCCATCCCGGAGCCGCAGCTCGATCCCGCGCCGGAGAGCTCCCAAGAGCCCGAGGCCAGCAACCTCATCGAATTCCCACGGCTGCCGGAGCCGCCGTCTCCTTGCCTGGAGCCGATTCCTTACGTCGAGGAATTGGCCGAGCCCATCATCGAAAAGCCGCGCATCCTGGATGCGGAAGAGCCCTCGGGGCTGTTGTTCGGTGGCGAGGGCCGGCCCGCCATCACGCTGGAATCCACTTCCGAGCCCGACCCCGGAGACGATGCCGGCCCAGTCGGGGAGAGCGCGTCGCTGGCGCGCAGGATCTTCGCGGCGACCCTGGATGGCTTGCTGCTCGCCATCGCCACGGCAGTGTTCGCGGTAATCTTCCTGCACATGGCAGGCACGCTGCCGCGCTCGCGCACGGCGCTCCTGCTGGCGGCGGCGCTGCCGGTGCTTTTATGGGCGATGTACCAATACCTTTTCCTGGTGCACGCGGCGGCCACACCCGGCATGCGGGTGGCGGGGCTGCGCCTCCGTACCTTCGACAACCAGCCGGCGCGGCGCAGCCTGCGCCGCTGGCGTGCCATCGCCATGGTGGTCTCCGGTATGGCCCTGGGCCTGGGATTCCTCTGGGCGTCGGTCGACGAGTACGGCCTCTGCTGGCATGACCGCATCACCCGAACTGTCCTGCGCCGCGGTTAGCGCCCATCGGTTTTTTCATCGCAAATTCACCCTCGAATCCCTGCAACCTACATCCAAATCGGTATCCCGGTTCTCATCCACAGTCTTAGTGCACCCAAGGAGGAATCATGAACTACAAGATCGTCCCTATGGCAGCGCGCAAGAAGATCGCGCTGGTGGCACACGACAACAAGAAGCAGGACCTGTTCGACTGGGCAAAGTTCAACCGTGACCTGCTGGACGAGCACGTGCTTTACGCCACCGGAACCACGGGCAGCGTGCTGGAGCAGGAGTTCGATCTGCGTATCCACAAGCTGGAGAGCGGCCCGCTGGGCGGCGACCAGCAGATTGGCGCCAGGATCTGCACGGATTGTCACGCAACAGGTTCTTGCCCATTGCAGATCCGTGCCAATCCGTGGCGTTTTTCCATCAGAGGTGCGGTACGCGCCGCTCTTTGATCTCCTGGAGGTGCTGCCGCAACCGACGGAGGGCCTCTTCCCGCTCAGTGTTGGTGAGCTCCTGGCGGAGCTCTTGGAGAGCGAAGTGGACGACGTCATGGTGATGAAGCTCCTCGGGCGCAACGTCGCTACTCAGTTCGAGCCAAATACTGTGCAGGAGATCAATCTCCTTGGGTGTGAGGCGCGGAGCATGAGGCCCCAAATAAAAAACGTCTTCTTGACCGTTGGGGAAATAGATTTCCAGCGTCAGTTGCGGTTTAGGATCAGCTAAACGTTCCCAGGCCAAGCCCGCGATACGAGCCTCTTCGGTAACCGATCTATTGGGAGACGGCCCTAGAACGACCGTGGCAGAGCGCATACTCTGGGCGGCGCGCAGGATGGCGTCCCATTTTTCCGTAGCCGCGGCGACCGCGAGATGGACGCTTTTCCCCTTCTTCTCTGCCAGTCCAAGGGCGCGTGTAAAGAGCGTTTGCTCTTCCGCGCTAAAAAGCTGCTCGGGTATCAGTTCGGACTCGCCGGACCCCGCGCGGGCAAGAAATCGAAGATGGAGCACCACGACGTCCTGTTTCTGAATGTCGACCCGGTCGAGGACGGCTGCCAGGCCGTACAGCAGGTTGTAATTGCGGGCCATGACCAATATGTTGCCCGGCCGAACGCCAACGGCCGCAGGAGCCAGGTCCTCATGAGGTTCTAAATTGAACTGATCGAGTTCGGCGTGGGCCTTGGCGCGCTTCCTGGTCACCCGTTCGGAGAGGGTGAAAACGGCAAAGAAGATGATGGTGAAAGCGACTCCTGAAAGTGTGGCGACTTGCTTGGTGAAGAGATTGATGGCGCACAAAGCGAACAGCATGGTGGTTATTAGGCCGAGGCCCAGAGGGATTTCCAAGCTGCCAAGCTTCAGATTTAAGGGCACGCGAAACTCCCGCTCGCCGGGCGTTTTGTAGCGAAGCACAAGCACGGCTAGGCCCTTCATGGCGAAGCTCCACATCACCCCGAAAGCGTAGGCCTCGCCCAGCACAAAAATGTTTCCGCGAGTCAGGATGATCGTGAGGAGCTGAAGGCCCACGACCAGGTTCAGGAGGCGATAGGAGGTCCCGTACCGACGATGCGGGCGGCGAAACCAGTCCGGCAGAATGCCGTCTTCGGAAACCCTGTTCAGGACTCCGTTAGAGCCCACGATGGCGGTGTTGACCGCCCCCGCCAGCATCAAGACGCCCACCACCACGACGAAGGCTCGGAAGGCCAGCCGGAGTGATACCGGTCCGATCAGGTACATCGCCAGCCCGCCGATGGGGTTATCGAAGAATTTGTTGCGCACGGAATCAGGGATGATCATCACTGCGAAGAACGCGACCCCGGCGGTGAAAATCAGGCTGTAAGCGAAGATGACGAATCCCGCTTTTTCCAGGTTGCGCAGTTTCGGATGCTCAATTTCCCGATAAACCTGGGCCATGGTTTCTTCGCCGCTCATGGCCAGAACGGAATGACCCAGCCCAACCAAAACACCGATCAATCCAATGGTGTAGGGCAGTGAGGTGTGGCGCAGCCAGCCCAGCGCATCTTCCGAGTAAACGAGATTCGAGAGCCGCGGCCAGGGCGGAAGATGCGCGCCCCGCATCCACAGCGTGTAGCCGCACCAGGCGATCATGATGACCACCATCACGGTGGTCACATACATAATTCGCAGGGCTTTCTCGCTGGATTCGGGAATGCCTTTGATGTTCTCCCACCAGAAATAGATTGTGACCAGCGCCGCGAAGAGTGCGGCCGTCCCGTTCATAGGTAGGGCGAAAGTGAAATGAGCGTAGCGCAAGAACTCGTTTAACAGACCCGTCAGGTACAGGCCTGCCGATACGCCGCTGATCGGTCCCGTCAGGATGTAGTCGAACATAAGCGCTGAAACTGAGAACTTCGCCAACGTTCCGCCCATGGCCTCTTTCACGACCCGGTACACGCCCCCGCGCACAAACATGCTGCAGCTCTCGATATAGACCGATCGCACCGCAAAGGAGAGCAACATGATGGCGAGCACGAACCATGGAGCTGTTTTCCCCACGAAGTGTTCCGCAATCGCGCCGGCATAGAAGGCGGACGAGCCCATGTCGTTGAGCACGACGGCTGCGGCCCGCCAGAAAGAGATAAAAGCGAGCATGGCGGTGGTGGCGACCAGCACTCGCTGAGCGCCAGCCCCCGCTCCACTGGATGCAGAGGCTTTGGCGAGACGGTTTTGCATTAGCGGTTTTTCATTCGATTCCGGGCCAGACGCACTCGGCGCTCGGCAAATGTTGGATTTTACTCTGAGCCTGAGGATTGAGTCATTGACTCATTGATCCCATTGATCCATTGAGTCATTGAAAAACCGCGCCGTTGGATTGATGCTCCCGCAGTGAACCAATGAGTCAATGACTCGATCGCTCTGGTACCATCACCGAGAAATTCCTGCGACAGAGGAGACGAACGTGATCATCCTGTGGGCGATAGTGGCGGGGCTGGGAGTAGGAGTCCTTTCCGGGCTGGTGGGCATTGCCGGCGGCGCCATCCTGATTCCGATCCTGTTTTACGGCTTCAAGATGAACCAGCATATGGCTCAGGGCACCACCCTGGCGGTGCTGCTTCCCCCCACGGGCCTGCTGGCGTTCCTGAAGTATTACAAGGCCGGAAACGCCGATCTGAAGATCGGCCTGCTGCTCGCGCTCGGGCTCTTCCTGGGCGGCTACTTCGGAGGCATGTGGGCGCAAAAGATGCCTGACCTGCTGCTGCGCCGGATTTTTGCCGTGGTGCTTGCAGCCACTGCCGTCAAAATGTTCTGGCAAAAGTAGAAGACGTAGTGATCTGCGTTTCTACAAGAGGGCTTGGAGCGCGGGCTGGAGCTCGGGATGGCGGAAGCGAAAGTCGCTGGCCTGGAGCTTGCCGCAGTCCACACGCTGGCTGCCCAGGAGCAGCGCGTCGCCCATCTCGCCGAACATCAGCCGGACCATGAATGCGGGGAGGGGGAAGATGGTTGGCCGGTGCAGCGCTTCGCCCAGCGCGCGGGTGAATTCGGCGTTGGTCACAGGGGTCGGGGCGACCGTGTTCACCGGACCGCGCAGCGAATCGGTGGCCAGCGCATGCTGAATGACTCCGACCACGTCGTCGAGCGTGATCCAGCTCATCCACTGGCGTCCGCTGCCGATGCGCCCGCCGGCGCCCATGCGGAACGGAGGCAGCATCTGAGCCAGCGCGCCCCCGCGCCGGCTGAGAACCACCCCGAACCTAAGCGAGACCACGCGCATGCCGGCCCGGGCCGCGGGCTCGGTGGCCGCTTCCCATTGCTGGCTGACCTCGGCAAGGAAGTCGGAGCCGGGCGCGCTCTCCTCGCGCAATACTTCATCGCCGCGATCACCATAGATTCCGATCGCCGAGGCGCACACCATGACTTTCGGCCGCTGTGCGGCCCCTGCCAAAGCCGCGGCGAGCGTGCGCGTCCCCTGCACCCGGCTGTCGCGGATGCGGGCTTTCTTCGCCGCCGTCCAGCGCCCGGCAATGCTTTCGCCGGCGAGGTGGACCGCGGCGTCGAATCCCTCGAGCGCTCCGGCTGCGATGCCGCCGGCGGGATCCCATCGGATCTCATTCGCCGCCGGATCACGCCGTACCAGCCTGACAACCGAGTGCCCGGCGCTCTCCAACGCCGGCACCAGCGCCGAGCCGACCAACCCCGACGCGCCACTGACCAGAACCCGCATTGCCGCGATTTTACTCCTGTGTTGCCGGTCTGTTGCTGCTTGCGGCCAGGGCGCGCGGCGCAAGAATGTTCTAAGCCCTTTTCCCGCCAATCACATCCAAAGAAGATATTGGTGCTCTCCTAACCCGGTCTGGTCCTTTCGGGCATGCAGGACAGTTGCATCGGGCGGTTATAATCAAGCATGGGGAGTCCCCGCCACAGGATGTCGAGTTCTCAGGCCGATTCGCGGCCTGCGTGTAGTTCCTCCAACTCGGCCGTTCCTCACAACGGGCTGGCATGGCGACGCTGAAGCAGCAATTCGCGACCAATGTCCTCACCGTCACCAAGTTCCGTGACCTGCTGAAGACGGTGCGCGCCAACCGCCCCAATGACGACCTGGAAATCATCCGCCGCGCCTACGACCTTTCGCAGAAGTATCACGCCGGGCAGAACCGGGCATCGGGCGAGCCCTATCTCAGCCACCCGCTCGAGGTAGCGCTGGTGCTGGCGGACATGAAGCTGGACTCGACTTCCATCGCCGCCGGCCTGCTGCACGACCTGGTTGAGGACACTTCGGTCACGGTGGTGGACATCCGCAAAGACTTCGGCGAGCAGGTGGCGCGCATCGTCGAAGGCGTCACCAAGATTTCCAAGATCGACTTCGCCACCCGCGAGGAGCGCCAGGCGGAGAACGTCCGCAAAATGGTTCTGGCGATGGTGGACGACATCCGGGTGGTGCTCATCAAGCTGGCCGACCGGCTGCACAACATGCGCACGCTGAAGGCGCTTCCCCCCGAACGCCAGGAGCGCATCGCCCGCGAGACCCTGGAGATCTACGCTCCCATCGCCCACCGGCTGGGCATGGGCAAAGTGCGCGGCGAACTGGAAGACCTGGCCTTCCAGTACGTGGATCCGATCGCCTACCGGCAGGTGCACGACGCTGTCGAGGCGCGGCGCAAGAAAGGGGAGCAGCTACTGGAGCAGTTCGAAGGCGTGCTGCGGGAGAAGCTGGCGGAAAACGGCATCGAGGCCAGGGTGGAAAGCCGCATCAAGCGGCTCTTCAGCGTGTGGCAGAAGCTGCAGCGGCAGCGCATCGCCGTGGACCAAGTCTACGATCTGCTGGCCATCCGCATCATCACCCATTCCGTGAAGGACTGCTATGGCGCTCTGGGCGCCATTCATAATTTCTGGCGGCCGGTGCCGGGGCGCATCAAGGACTTCATCGCCATGCCACGGCCCAACCTCTACCAGTCGCTGCACACCACGGTCATCGCCGAGAACGGCACCCCCTTCGAAGTGCAGATCCGCACCGAAGAGATGCACAAGATGGCCGAGGAGGGCATCGCCGCCCACTGGAAGTACAAGGACGGCGCGCCGGTCGGGGCCAAGGACGAAGAGCGGCTGGCCTGGCTGCGGCAGGTGGTGGAATGGCAGCGCGACGTCGCCGACCCCAACGAGTTCCTCTCCGCGCTCAAGATCGACCTCTACCCGGAAGAGGTTTACACCTTCACCCCCAAGGGGAAAGTGGTGATCCTGCCGCGCGAGTCCACCCCCGTGGACTTCGCCTACACCATCCACACCGAGGTCGGGCATACCTGCACCGGCGCCAAGGTCAACGGGCGCATCGTGCCGCTGCGCTACAAGCTGCGCAACGGTGAGATCGTGGAGATCCTGACCCAGGCCGGGCACACGCCCAGCCGCGACTGGCTGACCTTTGTGAAGGCGTCGCGCGCGCGGCAGAAGATCCGGCACTGGCTCAACGTCCACCAGCGGGAGCGCGCCCTCGAGATCGGCCACAAGCTGATCGAGAAGGAAGCGCGCAAGTACCGCGTCTCGCTCAAAGACATTTCCGACGCGGCCTACGAGCGCGTGGCCCAGGAGTACGGCGTCACCCGCGCCGACGACCTGGTGGCCGGCATCGGCTTCGGCAAATTCTCGGCGCGGCAGGTGCTGGGCAAGCTCTCCCCGGCGGAAACCTCCGTCCCGGCGCAGGAAGAGAAGCAGGGCTTCGGCAGCGTGGTGCGCCGGGTGTTCGGCGGCGATAGCGGCACGCTCAAGGTCAAGGGCCAGGATGACCTGCTCATCTACCGCGCGCGCTGTTGCAATCCCATTCGCGGAGAAGAGATCGTGGGCTACGTCACCCGCGGCAAGGGCGTGGCGGTGCACGCCAGGAGCTGCCCCAACGTCGTCAACCTGCTCTATGACGTGGAGCGGCAGATCACGGTGGAGTGGGGCAAGGAGACCACTGACGGCGGTCCCGGCACTTATCCCGTCAAGCTGACCGTGTTCTGCGACGACCGCGCCGGCATGCTCAAGCAGATCACCACCATCATCAGCGACGACAACACCAACATCCGCAACATCGAAGCCCGCACCGGCGACGGCCACGCCACCGTCGACCTGGTCATCGACATCGCCGACATGAAGCACCTGCAACGCATCGTCGTCGGCATCCGCAAGCTGGCCGGCATCCGCGACGTGCAGCGCGTGCAAAAATTGTAAGAAGCCTTAACCACAGAGGACACAGAGGTACAGGGAGGACTTTTGTTCTGGTCTGCGCCGTGCTATTCCCCAAACCAGGCCGGACTTTGACAAGAAATAAAAGAATTTCCCCGCGTGCTCCTCTGTGTCCTCTGTGGTTAAGGGGTTTTTGCTTGAAGGAGGGAACATGCGCGAAGTCATTGCGACCAAGGCCGCGCCCCAGGCCATCGGCCCTTATTCGCAGGCCATCAAGGCAGCCGGGCTGGTGTTCTGTTCGGGGCAGATCGCGTTCGAACCGGCGTCGGGCACGATCGTGGCCGGCGATGTCTCTCAGCAAACCGAGCGCGCGCTTCAGAACCTCGCTGCCGTGCTGGCCGCTGCCGGCAGCGGTCTCGACCGCGTGGTCAAGACCACGGTGTTCCTGAAGAATATGAGTGATTTCGCGGCCATGAACCAGGTCTATGGCCGCTATTTCAAGACGGCGCCGCCGGCCCGCTCCACCGTCGAAGCCGCTCGGCTGCCCAGGGACGTGCTGGTGGAGATCGACGTGATCGCGCTGGCGTGAACTGCAGGGGGATTGTGCCACTGAGTCATTGTGTCATTGAGCCATTGGAAACAGGCCCTCTTCCTCAATGGCCCAATGACTCAATTCTCTGATCCCTGTGAATCGGTGCCTAAGCTTTTTGGACTTTCCCGCTGCGGATGCAGGACGTGCACACCCGCAGCTTGCGGGTGCCGCCGTTGACGCGGGCGCGCACCGGGCGCAGATTCACGTTCCAGCGCCGTTTGGTCACGTTGTGGGCGTGACTGATGTTGTTGCCTGATTGCGGCCCCTTGCCGCACACATCACAAACTCTGGCCATGATTGCTCCGGTAGATTCCTTGCCGATCCTGCAAGACACTGATTTTACAGGACCCGCCGCAGTCCCGGCAAACGCGGTGACTCCCGCCGGTGTGCGATACTGAAACCATGCCTCCCAGCGTGGATCCCAAGTCGGTAAACGTGAACATCACCACGGGTACGGGAGTGGAGATCGAATGGAGGGACGGCCATCGCTCCAGCTACTCGTTCCAGTACCTGCGCGACGCTTGTCCCTGTGCCCTGTGCAACGAGGAGCGCAACAAGACCGGGCGCAAGCCGGGCCAGTCGCCGGGCCAGGCGCCGGGCGCGCTGCCCATGTTTAAGCCGGCGATGCGCGCCACCCAGGCAGAGGCGGTCGGCCGTTACGCCATCCGCTTCACCTGGAACGACGGCCACCAGCACGGCATCTTTGCCTGGGATTATTTGCGGGAGATCTGCCCGTGCACGGAATGCAAGAAGGCGCGGGCTGTCGCGGAAACGACAAAATGAAAGCCACGGATGAGGCAGGGGACGCCCAGATTTTGGCGGTTTTTACTTGTAGAGACGCAGCATGCTGCGTCTCTACAAAGCCAAGAGCTAAAAGCCAAGAGTCAACAGCAGCAAAACCAAGATTCTTCGCTTCGCCCGGAATGACAGAAGGACGATTTTTCTGAAGTGCAGAGCTTCCTCGATCAACTCAACCCGCAGCAGCGCCTGGCCGTCGAGACCATCGAGGGACCGCTTCTCATTCTCGCCGGCGCCGGCAGCGGCAAGACGCGGGTCATCACCTACCGCATCGCTCACCTGATCGAGAGCGTGGGTGTGTCCCCGGACGCCATCCTGGCCGTCACCTTCACCAACAAAGCGGCGGGCGAGATGGCGGAACGCGTGGAGAAGCTGGCCGGCGGCTCGCTGCTGCGGCAGCCCTTGATCTCGACCTTCCACTCGTTCTGCGTGCGCATTCTGCGCCGTGATATCGAAGCGCTGAAAGACGGCTTTCGCCGCGACTTCGTCATCTACGACGAGGCTGACCAGCAACTGGTGGTGAAGGCGGCCATGAGGCGCCTGGGGCTTGACGACAAGCAGATGAAGCCCAGCGCAGTGCTGGCGCGCATCTCTTGGGCCAAGAACCACATGCGCGATCCCATCGAGGTGTACCGCAACTCGGCCGATCCCAAGAGCGAGCGCATCGCCCACATCTACGAGATCTATCGCCAGGAGCTGCGCAAGGCCAACGCGCTTGATTTCGATGACCTGCTGCTCGAAGCGGTGCGCCTGCTGCGGGAAGCGCCCGAGGTGCGCGAGCGCTACCAGCGCCGCTTCGAGTACATCCTGGTGGACGAATATCAGGACACCAACCGCCCGCAGTACGAACTCATGCGCCTGCTCGCCGGCGCGCGCCATAACCTGTGCGTGGTCGGCGACGAAGACCAGTCCATATACTCCTGGCGCGGTGCCGATATTCGCAACATTTTGGAATTCGAGCAGGACTTCCCCGAGGCCAAGATCGTCCGCCTGGAGCAGAATTACCGCTCGACCGAGAACATCCTGGAGGCGGCCTCGGCGGTGGTGGCGAACAACGTACGCCGCAAGGGCAAGACGCTGTGGACCTCGCGCCAGGGCGGGACGAAGATCGGCTGCTACGAGGCGCCGGACGGCGAAAACGAAGCCCTGTTCGTCGCCGACATGGTCAACAAATACGTGCAGGAGGCGCTCGATGCAGGCCGCGATGCGCGCGCCGCCGTGCTCTATCGCACCAACTCGCAGTCGCGGCTGTTCGAAGAAGCGCTGCGGCGCTACGGGATTAAATACCACGTGGTCGGCGGCTTCTCGTTCTACGAGCGGGCGGAGATCAAGGACATGATCTCCTACCTCAAGCTGCTGCATAACCCGGACGACTCCATCGCGCTCCTGCGCGCGATCAATACGCCGACGCGCGGCATCGGCAAGACCACGGTCGAGACTCTGGAGCGCCTGGCGCTCGAGACTGGGCTGTCGGTGTGGTCGGCCACGAGCGAGGCCATCCAGAGGCAACTGCTGCCGGCGCGCGCTGCAAGCGCAGTTCGCGGCTTCCGCGACCTGATCGACGATGCGCGGGCGATGATGGCGGGAACGTTTGTAGAGAAGGTGTCGTCGGACGCAAAAGCGTCGTCGGCCGTGGAGAGTGAGGGCGACGAGGCAGAAGGCGCGGAGGACTTCTTCGGTAAATTGGCGTTTGAAGCTGCCGCAAGACCGTCTCCGACCGACGACCGAGGGCCGACGACCGACGACCAGAGCGCCTTTCGCTCCCCCGGCAGCCCCGCAAGCATCCCCGAAGTTTTGAAGTTCCTGTTCGACCGCACCGGCTACATCCGCCAACTGGAAGAGGAAGGCACGCCCGAGGCGCTGGCCCGCATCGAGAACTTGCACGAGCTGGTGAACGCTGCCATGGATGCGCGCGACCGCGGCGAGACGCTGGGCGAGTTCCTCGACCACGCGGCGCTGGTGAGCGAGGCCGACGATTACGACGCGCGCGCACAGATCACCCTGATGACCCTGCACGCCGCCAAAGGCCTGGAGTTTCCTGTCGTGTTCCTGGTCGGTCTGGAGGAAGGCCTGTTCCCGCACTCGCGCACGCTGCTCGAACCGGACGACCTTGAAGAAGAGCGCCGCCTGTGCTATGTCGGCATGACCCGGGCGATGGACATGCTGGTGCTCACCCGGGCGCACTACCGTCGCCGCTACGGAACGGATATGCCCGAGGCCAGCATCCCCTCGCGCTTCCTGGACGAGATCCCGCATGAACTGCTGGAGAATTTGGGCCTGCCTCGTCCCAGCCGATATGAGGAGCGCCGAGACTATGACCACGCACACGAGCGCCACGAGGAGGACTTCGACCAGCGCCCGCGTCGTAACGGCTCGGGCGGCCGGCGCAGCTCTTACGCCGGGCCGACTTATAACTCGATTGATAACATCGCCGAGTTCTTTGCGTCGCGGGGGAAAAAATTCACGCGGCCGAAAGTCGAGGTGCCGGAGCCCACGGGCAAGCGCGGCTTCCGTCCGGGACAGAAGGTCCGCCATCCCAAATATGGCGAAGGCGTGGTCTATAGACGCGAAGGGGAAGGCGACGACGCCAAGATTACGGTAAAATTCCGAGGTTTCGGCGAGAAGAAGCTGGTGGAGAAGTTCGCCCAACTGGAGCGGGCGTGAGGAGGAGCCGATGAAGCGGAGTGCAGCGGTCGGGCTCGCGGTTCTGTTGGTGGCGGTGACGGCGTGCCTGGCGCAGTATCCGTCACTGTCCAACGTGCAGCGGATTTACATCGACAAGCTGGGCAACAACGACGACGCCGAGCGCTTCCGTTCGGTGGGCGCGCGCGAACTGGAGCATGCCGGATTCAGCACGGCCAGCAGCCCCGAGGACGCCGATGCCATCCTGAAAGGCACGTTCACCTTCGCCAACTGGGGCGAAAAATCCGGCGGGCAACTGAATTTCCGTCTGGTCAGCCGCGATGACAAGGAAATATGGGCGGGCAGCGTCGCCGACAAGATCAAGCCCGGCCGCGATTCCATGCAGTGGGTGGCGCAGGAGTTCGCCAAGCAGCTCAAGAAGCGCAAGGAGCAGGCGATCAAGGCGGAAAGGCGTTAGGAAAGTTTCAAGTTCCACATGTCAAGTTTCGAGAAAAGCCAAGAGCCAAAAGCGAAGAGCCGCTTTTCAAGGAGATCATGAATACCACAACCGTGACCAACAAGCTGGAGCGCAAGAAACTGAAGCGGGCGGCGCGTAGGAAGCGCAAGCTGGAGCACCCGCTGAAGCCGCGCGAGTACGCGCGCGGATCGCAGAAGCGCAAAGTCAAGAAGATGGCGCGCGGGCAGAGCAAACGGTAATCTGAACGCCGGGCTGGCGGGGGCGGTCGCGGAATGCCTCGCTGGCCTGGCCACACCATCCTGTGCCGAGCCAACTTCTTGCCACCAAGTCCATCGACAAGCTGATCTCCGAATCGGAGCAGCCCGAGCACCGGCTGAAGAAGACCCTGGGGCCGTGGAGCCTGACCGCGCTCGGCATCGGGGCCATCATCGGTTCCGGCATTTTTGTCCTGACGGGCACGGCAGCCGCGGGCGAGCACTTCGAAGTGCCCTCGCTGCTGCACGCGCAGGTGATGGACCTGATCGTCAGCCTGGTTCGTCACGGCACCATCTCCGGCGTGATCATGCATGGACGCCCGCCCGCGGGCCCGGCGATCGCCATCTCCTTCCTGCTGGTGGCGGTAGCGTGCAGCTTTGCCGGGCTGTGTTACGCCGAGCTGGCCTCGATGATCCCCATCGCCGGCAGCGCCTACACGTACTCCTACGCCACGCTGGGTGAGATCTTCGCCTGGATCATCGGCTGGGACCTGATCCTGGAATACGCGGTGTCGAACGTCGCCGTGGCGGTGGGCTTTGCCGGTTATTTGAAGGCGCAACTGGCGCAATTCGGTCTGGTTCTGCCGGATGCCTGGTCGTCTCCGGTGTGGGCGTCGGGGAAATGGACCGGCGCCTACTTCAACCTGCCGGGATTTCTGGTGGTGTTTGTGCTGACCATCCTGCTGGTGCGCGGAGTGCGCGAGTCGGCCGAGACCAACAACATCATGGTGGCGGTGAAGGTCGGCGCCATCCTGGTGTTCCTAGTGGTGGGCGGAATGCTGGTGCGGACGCCGAACTGGGTCCCATTCGCGCCCTCGGGCTTCGGCGGCATCGTCACCGGGGGCGCCATCATTTTCTTCACCTACATCGGCTTCGACTCGGTCTCGACGGCGGCGGAAGAGGCGCGCCTGCCGCAGAAAGACATTCCCTTCGGCATCATCGTCTCTCTGATCGTGTGCACCGTGCTGTACGTCGGCGTGGCGCTGGTGCTGCTGGGCATGATGCGGTATTCGACCTTCGGCTCCGGCGCCGCGGCCGAAGCGCCGGTGGCCTACGCGCTCAAGGAGCTGGGCGCGCACCCGGTCTTCCGCACCATCATCATCATCGGGGCGCTGACCGGAATGCTGTCCTCGCTGCTGGTATTCCAGTACGGCCAAACCCGCATATGGTTCGCCATGTCGCGCGACGGCCTGCTGCCGCGCGTGTTCTCCGCCGTCCACAAGCGATTCAAGACCCCGCACTGGTCCACCTGGATCGCCGGGTTCGCGGTGGGGATTCCGTCGGGACTGGTGGATATCGGCGACGCCGCCGACCTCTCCAACATCGGCACGCTGTTCGCCTTCGTGCTGGTATCGCTGGGCGTGATCTTCCTGCGGCGGATGCAGCCTGGCCGTCCGCGCGCCTTCCGTGTGCCGCTTGTGCCGTGGTTCCCGCTGATGGCCGTGGTGCTTTGCGGCGGGTTGATGACCGGTTTGACCGTCATCACCTGGATCCGGTTCTTCGTCTGGCTGGGGATCGGACTCGTGATCTATATTTTCTACAGCCGCCGGCACAGCGAGTTTGCAAGTAATTGAGTCATTGAGTCATCGGGTCATTGAGTCATTGAAGTGGAAGTACCGGTACAATGCTTTCTGGTTTGCAATGACTCAATGGCCCAATGGAACAATGACTCAATCGCCTCCCCTGCACTCCTGGCGATGTTGAATGGTTATGTCCACCCGCGCTACGCCCACGGCCAGCACGGCTTCCCCCAGCACCTTCATCCTGCGCCTGCCCAAGGCGGAACTGCACCTGCACCTGGAAGGCTCGGTGGAACCGGCGACGCTAGCCGAGATCAGCCAGCGACACGACGACCAGCTCACGCTGGAAGAGGCCGAGGCGCTCTACCGCTATGCCGACTTCACCGGCTTCATCATGGCGTTCAAGGCCGTCACCGAGCGCCTGCGCTCGCCGGAGGACTACGAGACCATCACGTATAAGCTGATGAAGCGGCTGCGCAACGAGAACGTGTTGCACGCCGAGGTGTACGTTTCGGTGGGCGTTTGCTTGTGGCGCAAGCAGGATTTCGACTCGATCTTCGAAGGCTTGGAGCGCGGACGGGAGCGCGGCCAGCGCGATTTCGGGGTCTCGCTGCTGTGGATCTTCGATGCCGTCCGGCAGTTCGGCCCCGAGGCGGCGCAGCGCGTGGTCGAAAAGGCCGTCGAGTTCAAGGACCGCAACGTGGTAGGGATCGGCATCGGCGGCGACGAGCGTCAGGCCGGTCCGGAGCTCTTTCGCGATTCTTATCAGTATGCCGCCGACCATGGCCTGCGCCTGACCGCGCACGCCGGCGAGACCACGGGGCCGGAGTCCATCTGGGGCGCCCTGAACCTGAAGGCCGAACGCATCGGGCACGGCCTGAACGCGGGGCAGGACCGCGAGCTAATGGCCGAGCTGGTGGAGCGGCAGATTCCGGTCGAGATCTGCCTGACCAGCAACCTGGAGACCAACTGCTGCCAGCGCATTGAGGACCACCCGCTAAAGACCTATTTTGACCTGGGCGTGATGGTCACCCTCAACACCGATGACCCGGCCATGTTCCACACCTCGCTCAACCGTGAATACGCACTCGCGCAGCAGGTCTTCGGCTTCAGCGACGAGCAGTTGCGGGAGATTGCCCGCAACGCCTTCGAGGCGTCGTTCCTGCCGGCGGAAAAGAAGGTCGAGCTGCTGAACCGGTTCGATGCTGGGATCTAGACATCATGATGCTTCTATGATAGCATCACGATGTGCGGACAACTCTTACCCTCGATGAAGATGTAGCCGCCAGGCTTAAGGCGGAAATGCGCCGCAACGGGAAGTCCTTCAAGGAAACCGTCAACGACGTGCTCCGTCGCGGGCTGACAAAGGAGAAGGCAGTTGAAATTCCGCCCTACTTGGCGCCCGCTCGCGATCTCGGCCTCAGGCCAGGTTTCAACCTCGACTGCACCGGGAGGCTGTTGGAGCAGTTGGATGAACTAGACCGCAGCGAGCCCGAATGATCCTGGTCGACGCCAATCTGCTGATCTACGCTCATCACCAAGCCGCGGACTTTCACTCACGCGCACGAGCGTGGTTTGAAGCTGCATTGCGAGGAAATGAAGGCGTTGGAATCGCGTGGATGACCATTCTGGCATTCCTCCGCATTACCACCAACCGCCACATCTTCACTCATGCTCTCAGCATGCCGGAGGCCGAACAGATTGTGGCCCAATGGATGACCCATCCCTCAGTCAGCATCGTGCCCGCGGGCGACCGGCACTGGGAGATTCTGTCCCGAATGCTTCTCGAGGGCCAAGCGCGCTCTGATCTGGTCTCAGACGCACACTTGGCCGCGCTTGCCATCGAGTACGGCGCGGTAGTCTGCACCACCGATCGCGATTTCGCGCGCTTTCCCGGGCTACGCTGGCAGAATCCTCTCGAATCCTGAGAACATCTGTACGGCATGGCCCAGCACATCGGCATAGTCGCCTGCAGCATCCCCGGGGCTGCGCTCTGCTACGAGACCATCGGCATCGAGGGCGCGAAGCTCATGGGTGAATGGGCTCACCCGGAGATCACGCTCCACAGTATCCCCATGAGCGAGTACATGCCGCTGGTCGAGCGCGACGACTGGCGGGGCGTTGCCGACATCATGTTGCGCTCGGCGGAAGTCCTGGCCCGTGCAGGGGCGGATTTTCTGATCTGTCCGGACAACACTCTCCACCAGGCGCTCCCCTACCTGCTGCCGCGCTCGCCGCGGCCCTGGCTGCACATTGCGGAAGAAGTGGCGCGCGAAGCCCGGCAGCGCGGGTTTCGCCGTATCGGCCTGACCGGGACCAAGTTCCTGGTCGACGGCCCGGTCTATGCGTCCAAGTTCGCCGAAGCCGGCATCGAGCTTTGCCTGCCCTCGCCCGAAGCCCGCCAGGCCATCAACCGGATCATCTTTGAAGAGCTGGTATACGGAAAATTCCTGGCCGAGTCACTGGCCTACTTCCTGCAGGTGATCGAGGGCTTCGAGAATCAGGGATGCCAGGCGGTCGCCCTCTGCTGCACTGAGATTCCGCTTCTGGTCAACGATTCCAATTCGCCGCTGCCGACACTGGACTCGACCCGGCTGCTGGCACGGGCGGCGTTAAAGAAAGCACTCAGCATTCAGCAGTCAGCTAAACCCGGCGCCTTCCCAACCAGGATCTGACGACGGTGCTTGAACGGCCCTAACGGTTGCGCGGACAGCATCGCCAGATTCTCCCGTCTCCCTCCGGTCGACGGAAGAATGACAGAAGGTACTGAAATGCTGACTGCTTCCTATTCGATCTGCACCAGACTGCCGGCATCGGGGGCGGCGCCGGCGGGCGGAGCGGGAACGCGCTCCTGCGGTCCGCGGAAGAAGTCGAGATACGACACCTGGTGCACGCACGACACGGTGCAGTGCGGCGCACAGCCTTTCTCGGTCAGATATTCGCGGCGGATGTCCGCGACGGTGTACTCCTCGAGCGGTTTGGCGGGATAGCCGCGCTGCTGCGAGCAGTAATGCACCAGGCCGTCCTCGCAGATGTAGAGATAGCGCGCCCCGGCGCGGCAGCGCCAGTTGTTCGGCCGGCCGTTGGCGATGTTGTCCTGGAAGCGGTTGACGCGGGCATAACTGCCCTTCTCCATGGACTTCATCTGCCGGTAGATGGCGCGCTCTTGCGCGCTGAGCGGAAGCAGTTGGCCGTCCCCGGCGTGGATGATCCCCACCGTCGAAGTAAAGCCCAGCTCCAGGGCGCGGCGGCCGACGACCACGGCGTCCTGCGGATTCTTGATCCCGCCGCCCACCACCGAGTTGATGTTGACGTGGAACTCGGCGTGTTCGGCCAGCAGTTGCAGCTTCTTGTCGAGCACCTTCAGGCTTTTCTTCGAGACCTCGTCGGGCGTGACATTGTCGATGGAGATCTGCAGGTGCTCCAGGCCGGCGCGGTTCAGACGCTGTATGCGTTCGGCGGTCAAGAGATACCCGTTGGTGATTAAGCCGCACAGGGCGCCGGTCGAGCGGATGCGGCTGAGGATGGCGTCCAGGTCGGGATGCAGCAGCGGCTCCCCGCCGGAGACGGTCATGATGGTGGTGCCCAGCTCCGCCAGCTTGTCGATGCGGCGGAACATGGTCTCCAGCGGCACCGGCTTCGAGACCGCGTCGAACTCGTTGCAATAGGCGCAGGCCAGGTTGCAACGCCGCATGGGGATGAGGTGCGCCAGGACCGGATGGTCCGTCGAGAGCAAGCCCTGGGCGATCATCTTCCATTCCCGGAAGCGGCGATGAGTCGCGTTGAGGTAGCACCTGGCTCTGACGGCGGTTGCGGGCATAATCAGTCAGCGTACTAAAACATGGACGCCGCCCGCCAGGCGAAGGATTCCCTTTATTTTGCGTAATTTAGGACCTGAATGGCGACGGACGCGCAGTCACCAGCAAGCGGGGTCCCCGGCGCGCCTGCTGGTTGGCCGCTGGGATGCGAGCGCCTCAGGAGAATAGCCCGCCCAGCGCCGCCGCTCCTAGGATGAACGCGACGTACCACCCGAAAACGACCACAAACGTCGTTCCGCGCTTCAGCTTGCTGACCGCGGCAAAGCCAATCGCAGCCAGCACCAGGGTCCAGATCATGATCACGTCCAGGGCGGAAGCCAGCCGGAACAGCGCCGGTGACGCCACGGGATCGAGGAAATATCCAGGGTTGGTGGCGACCGGGTTCTGGAAATTAAAGTTCTCCGGATTGGCGCCGGCCAGGAGCGACACAATGGCGAGCCCGGCCTTAAGCAATCCCGGCAAGCTGGCGTACGTCACAACTGCGAGCGAGGTGCGGAAGGGGATCTCGGCGCCGGCTCCGAAATTGAACGAGGCCATCAGGATCCCCGCCACGATCAGCAGAAAAGGAAGCTGGAACGCCACCGGGAACGCATACGCGAATCCTCGTGTGAACTTGACGGCGCGTTCCATCGCTGCGGGGCGTTGCTCGGCAGGGAGGCTCTCCAGGCGCGCCGCTTGCTTGGGCTGCAACCTAAGCTGGTTCTCGGCCAACTGCTCCCAGCCGACTTTCTGCCCCGCAACCATGATGAGAGCATAGGAGGCGATGGTGAGCAGAATGAACGGCGACCACCAACGCGAAACCCGCTTCAGGTCGGCGAAGGTCTTGGTGGGCGCG
>JAHFUA010000177.1 GCA_023265315.1 Acidobacteriota bacterium
TCATGCGGTCGAAGAAGCCGGGCTTCTGTTCGGTACTGCCGAAAAGAGTCTGGATCATGGCTGTGGCGGCGCGATTCGCGCACCCAACCATCCATTATAGACAAGCGCTGATCTGAGAACGGACGCCCGCCCGTGGCATTCCCTTTGCAGGTCTCTGTTCCATTTCCGCCCGGATTGCGATACTTTGGAGGAACCAGGTCCGATCCAGGGAGCGTAGATTATGGCCAGCGAGGGCACGCTGGGGGCCCAGCCGGAACGGCGGGCGGCACAGCGTTTTGCGGTGAGTGTTCCGGTCGCCGTCCAGTGTCCTGAAGGTTCCTTCCCGCAGGAGACCGCGCTCTCGCACGACATGAGCGCCAAGGGCATCTTTCTCCTCATGCATTCGCGGCCGCGCGAAGGCTCGCCCATCGAGTTCACCGTCACCCTGCCGTCCGAGGTCACGCTCACCGACCCCATGCGCGTCAACTGCAAGGGGCATGTGATCCGGGTGGTCGCGGAGGAGAGCACCAACCGCATCGGCGTGGGCGCCACCATCGAAGGCTACAACTCCTTCATCCGGCTGTCGCGGCTGGACACCAACGTTGTGCGCATGGGCTAGAGCCCGGCTTGCTTCCAGAAGATCACGCCAGGGTGGCGGGAATCGCCTCCGAAGAAGGCGGCGTCACCGGGGCCACGGCCGCCTCGGGCGGCGTGACCGTCGCCACCTTACGCACCATCAGTTCGCCTTTGCGGTGGGCCGAGCTCAGCGCCGCCACCACCTGAGGATCGAACTTGGTGTGCGCCAGTGAGGTAATGATGCGGATCACGTAATCGGGGTCCATGGCCGCCTGGTAGGGGCGGTTGGTGGTCATGGCGTCGAAGGTGTCAGCGGCGCTGATGATGCGTGCCACCAGCGGGATCTCGTCGCCCTTGAGGCCATGCGGATACCCGCGGCCATCCAGCGATTCGTGGTGCAGCTCGATGCCGGGCAGCATCTCGCGCAACTGTTCTACCGGGCGCAGGATATTGGCGCCTTTGGTGGTGTGCGTCTTCATGATGTCGAATTCTTCCGGAGTCAGCGCGCCCGGCTTCTTCAGGATGCGGTCTTCGATGCCGATCTTGCCCACGTCGTGCAATTGGGCGGAGATGCGGATCTTCTCCACCTCGTCATTGGAAAGCCCCAGCTCGCGCGCGATGATGACCGAATAACGCGTGACGCGGTCGGAGTGGCCGCGGGTGTAGGGGTCCTTCTCGTCGACCGCGCCCGCCAGCATCTGGATGGAGCCCAGAAACAGGCTGCGGTTTTCCTCGGCGGCGCGCTTCAGGTCGGCGACCAGGCGCTCCAGGTCGTCGGTCATGTGATTGAAGGTCGCGGCCAGTTCGCCGATCTCGGTGCGGCTCTTCAGATCGACGCGCTTAGAGAAATCGCCGCGGGCGATGGCGCGGCTGGAGTCGGTGAGCGTGCCCAGCGGTCCGGTGATGCTCTTGGCGGCGAACAGCGACACTCCCAGGCTGACGAACACCGCCAGCAGCGCCAGCAAGTTGGCATTGTGCTGCATCTCGTACACGCCCTGGTAGGCGTCCTGCTGCTTCTTCTGCGCCACCGCCGCCCAATCCAGCATGGCTACCGGGCTGTACGTTCCCAGCATGGCCACCCTGTTCTTGCCGTCCCGGATGTAGAACTCGTTGGTGGCCACCAACTTGGTGCGTGCGCCCTGCTCGACCCAGTTCTTGACGATCTCCAGGTTGGTCATGTCCTGGCCGATGGCGTAGTCGGAGCTGGCGCCCGCCACCAGCCGTCCCTGGCGGTCCACCACGTAGGCCACCAGGCCACCCTTGCTGGCTTCCTGCAGGCGCCGGGTCAGGTATTCGAGGTCCACCACCACGGCGAGCATCCCGACGAAGCGCCCATCCGTGGTCAGCGGAGCGCTCACCAGCATCACCGGAAGCGCTCTCCGGCCGCCACCGACGCTCAGCGCCTGGCCGTTGTACACCCGTCCTTCCCGCGCGGCGGCGAAGGCGCGTTCCAGCTCGCGTTGCAGGAAGACGTCCGGCGCCATGCGGCCGGCGGAGATCCCTTTGGCCTCGGAGTTCAGCAGGGTGGCGTAGGCCAGGCTGTCGGAAGAGTAGACGAACTGCCCCAGCAGCGCCCGCAGCTCGGGGGCGGCCACGTGGTCGTTGGAGAGATTGCCCCCGCTCGCCACCTGGATGGCCGATGCCAGGTTCACCAGCAGCGCCCGCAGGTTGCTCTGCCGCTGCGCGATGTCGTCGGCGAGCGTGCGGGTGATGGTGTTTTCCAGCAGCATCTCGTTGGTTTTCAGCCGGTCGCGGTTCGTCCCCACCACCACGCTGCTGTAGAAATACAGCGGCACCACGCTGACGACGGTGAGCACCGCCAGCATCAGGTAGAGGATGGGAATCCGCGCCGGAACCAGCGCTTTGGCCGAGAATTTCATGTTCCTGCCGGATTGTACCGTGAGGCTTCTGGGTCTTTTCCCC